>CAZRID010000435.1:0-2570 GCA_964600055.1 uncultured Acidimicrobiaceae bacterium | reverse complement strand
GATCGACGATGCCGCGGAGATAACGGGCCTGGCCGGCGTGCTGGACGTTGTCGCTTATGACGCTCACCAACCGGACCCCGACGGTCACCGGCGGGTCATAGGAACGGTCGATGATCCGGTCCAATTCGGCCTCGTAGGCGGTGGCGAGGTAGGCAGCGGTTCGAGCGGCGATCGCGGCGTAATGGCTCATGATCAGATCGCCATCGGGCGAAATTGCGGCCACCTCATCGGGACCGTCACCTTGTCCGGTCTTGTGAGGGTCGGGCTCCATCCCAAAACGGGAATGCCAACCGTCCGTAACCCAGGCTTGTTCGAGTCCGGCAATCTCGGAGACGTGGTCGTCCTGAATGCGGGCAAGGTGCCAACACAGCCAGGCGATCGAGTTGGCTCCTGGCTCGGGACGATAGGCCAGACCGATGGGGTCGCACCCGCTCACCGATTGGTCCACCAGCTTGCGGATTCGCCCGAAGGCTTCGAGGAGAACTTCGCTTGTGTTCATAGGTCCTTTCGAATTGGGTCGCCCTGGCGGACAACGCCCGGGACCACCACACGGGCGTTGAATCCACGAAGCCGGAGTTTGCGGCCGCCTTCGGAGTTGACGAGCCGGAGGGCATCTACTCCAAATCGCTCCGAGAACTTCTGGCAGCCGCTGTGAGGCTTTTGAGACACCTCGATAACCGATTCGCCGATCGCCAGCCGACTTCCAACCGGGAGGTTGTCCTCACCGATGTCGAAGTCGACGTAGAGCTGATCCCCGGCGAGTTGCCAACGTTCCGGGTCGCCGGCGATAAGGCCGATCGCCCGTGAGCTCATCACATTGATCTGGGTCTGCGGGTCGGGAAAGCCCGACGATGGACTCGATCGCAGCTTCCAGTTGTCACCAACCAGCCCGTCTACCAGATCGAGTTGACCTGCCTCGAGAACCTCACGTCGGCCCTCGGCCGGTCGTCGAACGATCAACGCAAGGGCCCCGGACTCCCGTGGAGCTTCCAGAACCTGATCGATTCCTGCCTCAAGGTCGGTGATCGGGCGATACGTCATTCCCCCAGTTTTGCATCAGCCACCCTCAATCGCTGCGAAATACAAGGTCGCCAGCTAGGTGTCCTCGATGACGGACTGAGGAGGCAGCAACGTCTCCGGCACGATGAAGGCAAGGACCCCGGCACCGATCACCCCTATCCCGGCCGCAAAGAAGCTGGCAACGGCGAGCGAGGCCGCCGAGGTGATAGCGGCGACGAAGAGCGGACCGCCGGCTCCCCCGAGGTCGGAAATCAGGCGCCAGGCCCCGAGGAATTCTGCTCTGCGGGCCCGGGGAGAGAAGTCGGAGCTGAGGGTCATGTTGATTCCGGCCCCAAGCCCGTTGCCAAACCCGATCAACAAGGCCGCCAGAAGGAACGCAATGAAATCGTGAGTGAGGGGAATGACGACAAGACCGGCAGAAAGAATGATCAAACAAGGGACTCCTGCCCATTTCCGCCCGAAGCGATCCATTACCATCCCCACCGGATAGAACAGGCTCATGTCAGCAGCGTTCATGAGTCCAAAAATGAGAGCGATCTTTGGAGCGGTCAGGCCAATGTTGTCACCCCACAACGGAATCATCGCGTCCTTTGAAGACCGGACTACCTGCATGGCAATAGTGGCAAGCCCGGCGGTTGCGAAGACGCCACGATATTCGCGGATCACTGCTCCGACCACCTTCAAAGAGCTTTCGCCGTTGCGAGCCCCTTTGCCTCCTACTGAAGGAACCAAAAATAGGACCACGGTGGCCGCCGCTGCCAGGAGGGCCTGTATGAAGAACGCGGATGAGATCCCGAAGACGCCAATGAAAACGCTCGCAAGGACGGGTCCGACGAATTGGCCGATCCGGCCGACTCCCCCCAAGATCGACATCACCCGGCCCCGCTGATTCAGCGGCGTGATGTCGGCTACGTAGGTGATCCGGGCGAGCATCCACACGGCCCAGGCTCCACCCATCATGATCACCAGCACAATCAGGACCGGCACGGGTGGCCTGGTACCGATGCCGACAGCCACGACCGCAAGCACACCGGTTCCGATGATCATCGCTCGATACTCGCCCAGACGGGAGACCAGCATCCCGGCTGGAATGTCGAACACCAACTGGCCGACACTTCGGAGAGCTACTAGAGCCCCTGCCATCGGGACCGACAAACCCATGTCGAGAGCGAGAAGAGCCAGCATCGGGAAGGCGGCCCCCTGCCCGATGGCGAACAAGAACGTCGGCAAATAGGCTGACAACGCCAGCGATCGAACTCTGAACTCCCCCGAAGGCGCCGAAACCATCGTGCATTATGCATATCATCCGTCTGCTCGGAAACTCAAGGCAATCTGCCGTGGAAAGCGCGGCCTATGACCTTAGGGGGCTAGCGGATAGGCGAGTTCGGTGAGGCTTGTGGGCGGGCCGAACCCGGCGCCACACGCCCCTGACCAGGCAAGTCGCTGTTATCAGCTTCAGGCATCTGGGTTGTCATTTCACCTATCCGCGCGGCAACTTAGGTTTCGGGGTTTTCCTCAGCGCAGCGGCAGGCCTTCCCGGGCGCGGAGGA
>CAZRID010000434.1:0-2574 GCA_964600055.1 uncultured Acidimicrobiaceae bacterium | reverse complement strand
TCGGAGAGGTCCTCGTCGCCGCAGACGCTGAGCCCGTTGATCGAGGTCTTCGGCCCCCGACTACCAAGTCCGTGTTGGACCGTCTTGACCTGTTTGTCGTACCAGTTGGCGAAGAACGTGCAGAGGATGCCCCCGTGGTGGGTCATGTCGCGGTAGTGATCGGCGGCACCCTCCCAGGCACACATCGCCGCCAGACTGGGTGGCTGGAGAGAGGCCACCTGCCATTGGTTGATCCCGTAGTACGAGACGCCGTTGAGACCGATCTTCCCGGTTGACCACGGTTGCCGTGCCGCCCATTCGATGCACTCGTAGAGATCCTGGGTCTCGCGCGGGGAGAAATGATCGATAAAACCTGGCGATCGGCCGGCGCCGCGTGAGTCGACTCGCAGACACACATAGCCCTCGGGCACCCACTTCTCCGGGTCGACAACCTCCCAGTTCTGAAATTGGTTGGACGAGCCGGCCGCCACATCGGGATGGCCCTCGACCATCCTGTTCCACTGGTCCGGATAGCCCGCCTGGAAGGCAAGACCCTTGGCATAGGGTCCGTAGCTCAGGATCACCGGGTGGCTGCCGTCGTCAGGTCGGTACACATCGGCCCGCAACACCACCCCATCGTCCATGAGTATGGCGACATCCCAGTCAGTCTTCATGGAGCCACGCTAGGGATCATGCGCTCTGACCACCAAAGGCCAAGCCGCCTCGTAGGGCCGGTCCAAATCGTTCACTCCCCGGCGGGCCGATACCAGGGCACGAAACGACGGGTGCCCCAACGGATTACCCAGTAGAAGAAGATGCCCAAAGCGGCGATGACGAGAACTCCGACGAAGGCTTGATTGTGATGGAACGACCGGGTTTCGAAGATGACCCAGAAACCGAGGCCCTGAATCGCGGCGATCATCTCCGAGGTGATCCCGGTCACCATGGCCCGGCCCGCCGCCATCTGTAACCCGGCGATCAGAAATGGCATCGAGGCCGGGATGGCCACACCGGCCCAGATCCGCGCCCCGCGAGCATGAAACGATCGGGCCACCTCGAGATACTCGGTCGGGAGCCTTCGCGTCCCGTCCATCATCTGGATGGTGATCGGCAGGAATGCGGACAGAGCGGTGACGAAGATCCGCATGTTGTTGCTGTAGCCCAGCCACAGCGTGGTCAAAGGGATGATGGCCACCACCGGCATCGCGTTCAGGGCGTGCAGATAGCGCTCGGAGAACCATCGGGCCGGTGCGAACCGACCCAGAAGCAACCCCACAGGCACGCCGAGAACTAGCCCGATCAGGATTCCTTCGAGAATGGCCAGCGTGGTGTCGACCGCCGATCCCCAGAAGACTGGGTTGGTCACGACTTCCGGTATGGCCGCCACGATGCGGCTCGGACGGGGCAGGAACTCAGGAAAGAACAGATTGGCCGAGATCTCCCAAATCACCACCACGATCAGGCCGGGGATGACCGGAAGCCACCGGTTCGACCCCTTCTCGACCGTCGGTCGGAGAGTGGACGCATCGATATCCGGGGTGTCCTCGGCCACGCCGGCTCTGGAGTCGGGTCGCCCCTCAAACGTCATGCTTCCTGCCTCCAGGGAGTGAATCGGTCCTCCAGTCGCCGCACCGCCGCGGTGAGGATGACGGCAAAGAGCGTGATCACCAGCGTGGTTGCAAGGACCGCGGCCGAGTCGAAGCGGAACGCGCCACCGATCAGAAGCTGACCCAGCCCGGTGGCGCTCAGGAAGAACTCGGCCGCCACCGTCCCCACCAGGCCTCGACCCACTCCCTGACGGATCCCGGCCATCGAGAAGGGAACGGTGTAGGGGATGAGGACGTCACGCCATGTCTGACGCTCATTCGATCCGTATGCCTTGGCGACATCGAGAAGATCTCGTGGGGCGCTCAGAGTCCCTTCCAGAGTGGTGAGGATGATGGGGAAGATGGCGTGCAACACGATCACGATCAATCGTGGAATGAGCCCGACACCCATCAGTGCGAACAAGAACGGGATGAGCACCACCATGGGTGTGGCGTACAGGGCGTACAGATAGCCCTCGAGGGCCCGACGCAGGTTGTCCGAACGAGCCAGGAGCAGGGCGAAAGGGATACCGAGCACAATCGAGATGACCATGCCGAGGAGAAAGGCGAAGCCGGAGGCAGCGAGCGCGCGGAGGATCTCACCAGAGACCGTCATCTCGACGGCGCTCTCGATGGTGGCCGTGAAGGTCGCGAAGAAGATCGGGTTGACACTGGCGCCAACCAGTTGCCATATCACCGCCACTACCACGACGCTCAACAGACCCGTGGCGATCCGGGCCACACGCTCCTGCCGGTCAGTCATATTCTTCCTTCTACCCGATCGCTCTCATTCTTGCGAGAGCAAAGATGCGAAAGGGCAGGCTCCGTGGGTCACCCTCCCATCGAATCGACCAGGGCGCGGGCTTCGTCCCAGATCGAAGCGTCGATCAGGTCGTCGAAAGCAGGCGCGTCCGCCGCTTCGACGTTGCCTGCGTCCACCTCTCCCTGGATGGTGTACTCCATCTTTTGCTGGGGCATATCGATCGAATCCGAGGCCCAGTAGTTGTCC
>CAZRID010000433.1:0-2589 GCA_964600055.1 uncultured Acidimicrobiaceae bacterium | reverse complement strand
GTTGGGATCCACCCTGAGGTGGGATGAGCACGACACCTCGGCCGGGTCGCGTCCGACGTCGTGACAGTGGCCGATCATCACCTCACGTAATCGCAGCCACTCCTCGGGCTCGTCCTCGGTGAACATCGCATCCCACATCGACGCGTAGCGGGCAACGAGCCGCAGGGTTCGCTTCTCTCCCCGGCCGCCGATGACGATTGGTGGCCGCGGGGACTGGAGGGGCTTGGGCTCGTTACGCGCCTCGCGCAGCGTGAAGAACTTGCCGTCGAAATCGGTCGTCTCCTGCGTGAGCAGTAGGTGGATGACCTCGGTGCCTTCCTCGAAGCGGGTCATTCGCTCGCCGATGGTCCCCAGGTCCATGCCGTAGGCCTCGGTCTCCGTCTCATACCAGCCGGCTCCCAGGCCCAGCTCGAGCCTCCCCCCGGAGACGATGTCCAGAGAGGACGCCATCGAGGCCAGCACCGCTGGGTGACGGAAGTGCATTCCGTTCACCATCGAGCCCACCCTGATTCGGCTGGTCGCCTGAGCCAGAGCCGACAGGGTGACCCACGCCTCGAGACAGGGTCCCGTGATGTCACCGTGCAGCGGGTAGAAGTGATCGAAGTTCCATGCGGACTCGAACACCTCGTGCTGGTCGGCGGCGGTCCACACCTCCAACATCTTGTCCCAGGTGGTGTGCTGGGTGGGCGTCTTGATCGCAAAACGGGCCAAAGGAGCCTCCTGTGGGGGAGAGTCAGGCTAACCGGGCGTTCACGACCCATCCCCGCAAACGTTTGTAGGCTCAGTCCCAAATGAGCACTGCCGAGGGATATCCCAGATTCAGCTCGACGGAGATGGGCAGACGCCGACAAGCCATCGTCGAGATCATGGACGACCAGGACGTGGACCATCTCATCGCCTACGGGTCGGAGCGATCGGGATCGGGGGTGCAGTGGCTGTCCCAATGGCCGGTCACAACCGAGGCCGCATTGCTCCTCACCCCCGGCGAGACCGACGTCCTGCTGGTGCAGCATTACAACCACGTGCCCAATGCCCGGCGCATCGCCGCCGAGTCCGATGTCCGCTGGGGCGGGCCTTCGACCGTGACGACCTTGGCCGGCCTGGTGGCGGCGCGTCTCATCGGTGGGCAGCGAGTCGGGATCATCGGCCCGATCGGCCACCGGGCCCATCGAGGTCTGGCCGAGTCGATCGGAGCCCCGGTGCCCCTCGACGATGACTACATCCGGTTGCGCCTGGTCAAGTCGGCCGAAGAGATAGACAGGCTGCGGGTGGCGGCACAGATGTCGGACCGGGCGGTGCAGGCCTTGGCCGACCACGTCGAGCCGGGAATGGACGAGCGTCGTCTGGCCGCCATGGTGGAGAGCGCCTACCTGGCCGAGGGCGGCACCAATCATATCCATTTCTTCGCAACCACACCGATGGCGGCTCCCGAGATCTGCGTGCCGGCACAGTTCCAATCGACCAGGGTGATCGAGCCGGGAGACGTTCTGTTCTGTGAGATCAGTGCCAACTTCTGGGGCTACGCCGGCCAGGTGCTGCGGACCTTTGCCATTGCCGACGAGCCCAGCCCACTGTTCGCCCGGCTCCACCAAGCTGCCGACGCCGCATTCGACGCGATCGTCTCGGTGGTAAAGCCCGGTGCCCACGCCCGTGAACTGGTCGAGGCCTCATCCGTCATCGAGGAGATGGGCTTCACCATCTACGACGACCTCGTCCATGGGTATGGGGGCGGGTATCTGCCGCCGGTGCTGGGGAGCGCCTCACGAGCCCACCGCGAGATCCCGGACCTCTCCCTGGAGACCGGTATGGCCCTTGTCATCCAGCCCAACGTGATCACCCTCGATGAGCGGGCGGGAGTCCAGACGGGCCAGCTGATCGTGGTGACCGAGGACGGATACGAGTCGTTGCATCACGCCCCACGGGGCCTGCTCCGGATCGGATGACCCCCTGGGTCAGGTTGGCCAGCATCTCGGGTGATCTGGGCTCGTGTCGTGTCCGTCGTCGGCTCTTGCCATGATCGGCTCAGCCTGCACGCACCAGCTCGATCGGCAGACTGTGCAAGGAGCGGGCTCCATCAGGGGTCACGACACAGAGGTCGCCCACCTGGACCCCGACCTGCTCATCGAGGGTGATCACGTTGGGTTGGATGACCACGGTCTGGTTCTCCTCGAACACCCACGCGTCCAGCCCGTGGGTCGCCTCCCGGGTCCGCAGCGAGGGTGGCAGCAGGCCGATCCCGAATCCGTGGACCAGGCCGTCCCGGATCGTGAAGCCACTATCGGCTATGAGGTCCGAGGCCTCCCACACCGCCTCGTGGGTGGCTCCAGGGCGGATGGCAGCCGCCACCCTGTGGTAGACCTCGATGGCGACGGCCCCCAACTCGGCGATCCTGTTGTCGGGGTCCGAGGCCACCGTGTAGGTGCGCAGACCCTGGCCGGCATACCCCCCGTGTGAGATGCTGATCTCGGTGGTGAGCACGTCCCCGGGCTCGATCACCCGGTTGGACAACACCTGGGCCGGGACGCATCGCTCCGGGTTGGCCATGGGTGTGGTCGCCAGGTAATAGAAGCCGGTCAGCCCTCCCTGACC
>CAZRID010000432.1:0-2599 GCA_964600055.1 uncultured Acidimicrobiaceae bacterium | reverse complement strand
GTCGCCCATGTTGTCGAGCATAACCCCGACCCTGAATCGAAAGACAGGCGCTGAGCACCATCGGCGATTCGCAGATCCTCTACGGGAACTTCCTCAACGCAGTGATCGCGTTCTTGCTCGTGGCCTTGGCACTGTTCCTGTTCGTGGTGAAGCCCTACAACGCCATGAAGGCCCGACAGCAATCAGGTGAGGAACCGGAGGTCGAGCCTTCGGAAGACATCGTCCTGCTCCGGGAGATTCGTGACGCGCTCACGGTGCGCGGCGTCTGAACGACAACCGAGCGGGTCATGGGTCTCGACCACCAGGTTGTAATACCAAGCACGACTTGTTTTACACTGTGGTCTATGACTGACCGACAACCGAAGCCCTCCGACGATCTCGAGGCGGTGGCGTCCCTGAGCGAGCCCCTGCGTAGGGCCTTGTACGAGTTCGTGGTGGCCTCGGGAGATTTGGTGAACCGTGACCAGGCGGCAGACCAGGTGGGAGTGTCGCGTCAGGTCGCCGCCTATCACCTGGATCGCTTGGCTGATGACGGGCTGCTCGCCGTCGAGTTCCGACGTCTGAACGGGCGGGTGGGTCCCGGTGCCGGTCGGCCCTCCAAGCTGTATCGAAGGTCGGATCACACTTACGACGTCTCGGTGCCACCCCGCCGGTATGAGCTGGCCGCCCGAATCATGCTCACCGCGATCGGCGGCGGCCATCTCAACCTCGATGTCATGGCCCAAGTGGCACATGACGTGGGCGCGGACATCGGCCGGGAAGGGCTCGAGGAGGCGTTGAATGCCACCGGCTACGAGCCTGCGGTCATCGACGGTGAGACCAGGTTCCGGAACTGCCCCTTCCATGTCCTTCGGGACCAGGATCGGGCAATCACCTGTGAGCTCAACCTCGCCTTGGTCGAAGGGATGGTGGAAGGCTCGGAGAGCGACGCCGAGGCGGTGCTCGCACCCGAGGACGGCTACTGCTGTGTGCGGCTACGTGCGGTCGACCGATGAAGATAGGAGAAGGTAATGGCTGAAACGAGCCCGGTAGGGCCAGATCTTGCCGGGGACGGGATCCCCGCCGATGAGATCTCAGAAAGCCCGACCAAGGGTCAGGTCGACGGCAAACAGGTAATCGTCATGCGCACCGCCGATGGGTTGCGAGCCGTGGCCGGAAGTTGCACTCACTACGGAGGCCCCCTGGGAGACGGCCTCTGCGAGGGAGGCAAGATTCATTGCCCCTGGCACCACGCCGTCTTCGATCTCGAAACTGGCGAAGCGGTTGGGGCTCCTGCTCTCAACCCGATCGCTGTATATGAGCCGTCCGAGCGTGATGGGCGGATTTTCGTCACGGGCCCCGTCGATCCACCGGCCATGGATCGAACCCCACCGTCGTCGCCGGTCTCCGTGGTGATTGTCGGCTCCGGCGCTGCAGGCGCCACCGCCGCCGAGACCCTTCGTCGGCTGGGATACGCGAACCCGATCGTCCTCATCGGCGAGGAGCCGCCGATCGACCGTCCCAACGTCTCCAAGGACTTCTTGGCCGGGACCGCTCCTGAGGAGTGGATGCCTTTGCGCAGCCCCGACTTCTACGAGAAGCACGACATCGATCTGGTCACCGGCCGCAAGGTGACGGCCATCGATCCCGCCGCCCAAACGGTGCAGCTCGACGATGGGACCAGTCATGAGTACGGAGCCCTGCTCCTGGCGCCGGGAGCAGAACCGAGACACCTCCCCATTCCCGGGGGCGACCTGGCCCACGTGCACTACCTGCGGACTCTCGCCGACAGCCGTTCCATCATCTCGGCTCTCGACAAGACATCCAAAGCCGTTGTGATCGGCGCCGGATTCATCGGGCTCGAGGTGGCCGCCTCCCTCCGTCAGCGAGATGTAGAGGTCACCGTCGTCGCCCCGGACGCGGTTCCCCTGGCCAATATCATCGGCGAAGGCCTGGGGAGCTTCGTGCGCGACCTCCACGAGGAGCACGGGGTCACCTTCCGTCTCGGCCGATCCGTCACCGAGATCCAGGCCGACCAGGTCGTCCTCGACGACGGGACCACCGAAGCCGCCGACCTGATAGTGATCGGGGTCGGTGTCATCCCCCGCACCGGGCTTGCCGAAGACGCCGGGCTCGAGGTGGACGGCGGAGTCCTGGTCAACGACCGTCTCCAGACGAGTGATCCGCAGATCTGGGCGGCGGGCGACATAGCGCGCTACCCCGACCCGCGGGCTGGTCTGATCCGGGTCGAGCACTGGGTCCTCGCGCAACGACAGGCCCAGACCGCCGCCCGCAACATCCTGGGACACGACGTCGCCTTCAACGTCCCACCGTTCTTCTGGAGCCAGCACTACGACGTCCCGATCAACGTCACCGGTCACGCCGTGGACTGGGACGAGGAGATCGTTCGTGGTGATCCCGCAGAGCGCGACGTCATCGTCGGGTATCGCAAGGATGGGGACATCCAGGCCATCGCATCGATCTACCGGGACCTGGAGAGTCTCCAGGCCGAACAGGCCCTGGCCGCCAACGACCAGCCTGCCCTGGACCGTCTCCTCGCCGACTGAACCGTTTTCGCGCGCCGATCTCGACGTCTGGGCCGAGATCGGCGCGCGAAAAT
>CAZRID010000431.1:0-2607 GCA_964600055.1 uncultured Acidimicrobiaceae bacterium | reverse complement strand
GTTCCTCTGCGAGTTCGGAGCGATCGGTGGCTGAGGAAGTACCGATGGCGGACTTGCGCCCCGACGATTTCGAGACCTTTTACCGAGTCGAGGCGGCCGGCGTCTACCGGGCGTTGGCTGTGACCTTGCGCGACCGCGACCTCGCCGAAGAGGCAGCGGCGGAGGCGCTGGCTCGTACCTATCAGCATTGGGAGCGGATCCGGGCGTATGACAACCCGGCTGGGTGGGCTTATCGGGTGGGTTTCAACTGGGCTACCTCGCGGCTTCGTCGACGTCGACGGCTCAACATCCACGCTCAAGTTGAAGTCGGGCCAATAGATCTCCCGGTTTTTGATCCGGGGTTGCAGGCTGCCTTGATCGGACTCGACGTGGATCAGCGGGCGGTGGTGGTGATGAGGTACCTGTTGGATCTGAGCCAGGGGGAGATAGGACGCCTCCTCGGACTGCCTGTGGGGACCGTTAAGAGCAGGCTGGCCCGGGGGCTGGCCCGGTTGCGGGAGGTGGTTGAGCCATGAATGTGGAAGGAAAGCTCCGTGAGCGTCTGATCCGGGAAGCCGCCGAGGTTCCGGGACCGCGGTTCACCTTCGACCAAGTGGTCCGAAGGGGAAGACGCCGCCGGTCAATGCACCGGGCGGTCGTCGGATTGGGGATGACCGCGGCGGTGGTTGCCCTGGTCGGGGTTACCGCCTGGGTCCTTACCCCCGAGCTGGGTGTCGTTTTCGACGGGCAAGGTCCGTCACATCGCATTGTGGACGGTGCTTTGGCACCGGAGCCAATCTTCGGCACGGAGGTCTTCGGCTCCGAGGTGCGGTTGGTTCCGGGCGGATCTCCCACGGACACGGAACTGGCCGTGATGGCCGAAGGTGTCGATCTCTCCTCCGAGGTGGCGATCGTCTCGGTCGGACGTATGGAAGGGTCCCCGTGGCGGATGTACCGGGTGTTCGGGCATATCGCACCGGGCGATAACAGCGCCGGGGACTTCTATCAGACGTCGGGTGACTTTTGGTGTGATTGGGCTTTCAATGACGACGGCTCCTTCCACGGCCCCGCCTGTCTGGAAGCGTTTTCTGGTGGTCATGCGGGAACGTTTTCGGTTATCTTCGGCGAAGACCCCAACGGACTGACCGTTGTAGCCGGCATTCCCGATACGGTGGCCGTGGTGACGTTCGAAGGGCAGCCGGACTCCTGGCAGCGGCCAGTGGCCGGAGTTGCGGCGTTTCCCACCGACAGCTCCGATTCTGGCCGATTGTTCCTTGACCGGTACGGCGTTTCGATTCAATCCGACGCCGGCCCACTGGACACCTGGCGAGACCCGATGCCGGGCGAGGCCACAGCCGTCGGATCCGAAACTCTGACCACTCCCGATCTCGTTGAACTGGCCGAGCTCAGGTTTGGGGATCTCCTCTATCGGCTCGAGGCTCCAGGTGGAGCGGTGTTGGTTAGGATCCGCTTCGACGAGCCGCCTCTCCTCTTCGGCACCTCCTGCGACCTCGCTCAAAACCTCCCACTCCCGACCAGATGGCGGGGCGCTTGCCTCGAACGAACAGTCGACGGATCCCGCCTTACCGGCCCGTGGTTTTACGGCACCAACCTGGTGGGGGGAGGATGGACCGACGACGGCTGGTCCGGCCCAGAACGAGTAGTAACCCCCGACGCCAGCCTCCCCGACGGAGTGACAACAACCCATGGACCCACGGGTTGAGCACCATATCGGAAGGTTTTGATCCGGATTCCATCGAGACACTGGCATGACTGAGTCGACCGCCGCGATCGAATACGACCCGATGGCTCCAACTCCGGAGCGGCGGCGTTTCCGTGGTGGGCTGCTGGTTGTCATGGTTGCGGTGTTGGTGGGTGGCGTTGGCGGCTGGGCCCTTCGCGGCTGGGTTGAATCTCGGAAGCCTGAAGCTGTCGTGATCGGGCAGGCGTCGGAGTTTTCACCCGGGTCGGTGACCGAAGTGGCCTTGGGTGTAGGTCATTTCGATCCCTTCGGGTTGGAGAATATGGACGAGTTGCCCTCCGGGCGCGAGTTTTCGGAAACCCGGCTCTTCGTGGTCGGTGATTCTGAGGGCAGGTTGATGGCGTTTTCCCAGCGGAGCCCGTGGATGGGGTGTCGTGTCGGTCTGGTGACCCGCGCCAAGGCCCTCGAATTCGGCTACGTGCTTCCGGCAGGGGTCGAGAGAAGCTTCCTGGATGGGTGCCATGGCAGTTTGTTCTCCCTCGACGGACTTCATCTGGCGGGACCGGGTCATCGCGGACTCAACCGCTTCCCCGTCGGCTATCTCCCCGATGGGTCGGTAGTCGTCGACCTCACCAGGATCCAGCAGGCAGGTCCTTAGCCCTTGACGGAGGTGCCGATCCGGATGTGCCGATGTGAGCGTCCGAGAGGGCGGAGCGTTCACTCATAACTCTTGACCTGCGTGGCGACCTACTCTGATTTTGCAAGACAGACAACTGATACGCCGGAGATTCATGAGCACGGTTCGGTCGAGAGCGGTACCACTTGTTGCGATCCTGCTCGTAGCTGTTTCGGGCTGCTCCAGAAGCTTCGGTGGAACATCCACGAGTCTGATTGCGGTTGTGGAGGGTGAGAACTCAGGTATCGCC
>CAZRID010000430.1:0-2617 GCA_964600055.1 uncultured Acidimicrobiaceae bacterium | reverse complement strand
GAGCGTCTGACTACGGATCAGGAGGTTGGGGGTTCAAATCCCTCCGGGCGTGCTAACGAAAGCCCCGATTTGGTCAGGGTTTTCTTCGATTTCAGCCTCAAGTAATGGACCGGTTGCTGGGTCGTGGGGTCGATCGTGGGGGTAATCCGGCGATCCGACCGATCGTCACTTGACGCCAAGTCCCTTCGCCAGCGCTCATGCGAGCGCACTTCCTTAGGTCTCATGGGGACCGAAGCGGAACGTCATGGTACGGTGCAGGACGGTCATCTCGACCCAGGTTTTGAGGGCCCGTCAGCGGACATGGACCAACGCTTACACGGAGTCGATCGCTCGGTGAAATCACAATCCGGTAGATGGCAGTCTCGCTCGGTACCTATGCGCGGTTTTGCGGATGGGTGTAGGAGTCGGGCGAGCGATGGGCCATCTGGGACGGAAGTCAGGGCGGCGGATCAAAAGATGAGGTACGTGTCACCAGGACGCCTCCATCGCGCAATTCGTAACCTCAAGGCATGGGGCGACTCCACGGGCCAGACCAAGAGCCATCTCGCCCTGTTTCTCTCTGCCAAGTTGAAAGACATGAAGAGGGGATCCACCACCGAGTTCCGAGATTCAGCTGACAAGGACTTCTGGAATCGGCACATGCGCCTCAAAGGCGCTGAGAAGCCATTCTTCGATCCTGTCGAGGGTGACTATCGCCCAGCACCGTATCCGCACAACTCGGCGTTTAAGTCTCGTAACGACCGCTGGCAGGCCGACGACGAGAAAGTCGCAAAGCGCGAAGGGGGACGAATGGCAGTTCGAGGACAACTTCGTGTCTCGCTTGCGTGAAAAGGCCCTTGCACGATCCGGAATCCCCGATATACCCCGACCCGCTCGATAACGGCCGCAACCTCTTCGGGATCTGGACAGCGACACGGCGTCACGACTTGCCCCATCACATGGCGGTCGTCCGGAACATCAGACTGGATGTGGAGCCAGAACGCGTCCCTAATGCAGGGCGAGACTGAGGGCGTCCCTAGGTGGTTCTTTGGTCGCCTGTTCGGAACTCGCGGACAGTTGTCGCCCACACCCCAACGGCGGTAGCATAAAGGATTGGCACCATCCCTCCGAGGGTCAGTGCCGCGCTGGCTCCGAGCAACCCACTCAATCAGCCCATCTGGAGGTCGCCTAGAGCGGGGCCACCCTGGGCAGACATGCTGTAGAAGGCGCTCACTCGGCCCATTAGCCGGTCGGGTGTTGCCAGCAGAACCCAGGCGTGTCGCAATGTGGTACATACAGCATCCCAGATACCGAGACCGGAGGCGGCGGCGAACGCCATGGCGAGCGAATTGCTCTGGGCGAGGAGAACTGCCGAGACTCCATAGCCTATGGTCCCGGCCACGATGAGCCGCCCCGCGGGGGCGGAGACGGCCACCAGTCGATAGACCACCACACCCCCCACAAGTGCCCCGAGCGGTGGCGCGGGCGGCGAGAAGCCCGTATCCGGCGGGGCCGACGTCGAGCACCTCCACCGTCAAGGCCGGCAATACGACCCGATATGCGGCGAAGATCATCGCCGACAGGTCGAGACCGATAAGGTGGAGGATCAGCGGGCGATCCTTGACGAAGCGGGCTCCCTCCTTGATGCTCGAGACGAAATTCATCGCACTCTGCTCCGGTTGTACATGCGGGATGCGCAGGAATGCCACGATCACGATTAGGGCGAGAAAGCTCACGGCGTCGACGGAGTACATGAGTCCGGGACCGCCTACCGCGATGAAGAGGCCACCGAGGGCTGGCCCCACGAGCTTGCTGATCTCTGCAAACGGATTCATCAGCGCCACCCCTGTCACCAGGTCTTCGGGTGGTAGGAGAGCGGGGAGGACGGCTCTGCGAACTGACCTGTCGAAAGCGGCGGCTGCCGTGTTGATGAGTACGGCTAACAGGATGTGCCAAGGCTCGACGACACCGGGAGAGTCACCAGCGCCACGGCCAGACTGGCAAGCATGGAGACCACCTGGGCGACCTGGAGCAGTCTCTTGCGGTCGAGACGATCAGCGAAGTAGCCCCCGATGGGCGACAGGAGGAGATGGCGATCCCTTGCGCCGCCCCGACCAGCCCGACCTGAAGCGTCGAGCCGGTCAGCTCGTACATGTGGTAGAGCATGACGGCGAGCGTGCCGTGCGTCCCAATCTGGGAGATCACGACACCGATCAGGTACCAGCGATAGTCGCGGTGTTTCAGGACCTCGGGGAATCTCGGCCTCAGGTTCATGTGCTGCGTTTAGAGATTCTTTTGCGGAGTGGGGGTAAGAAGTGGAGCCGTGCCTTGCCGCACGGCTCCACTCGGACTCATCGGTTGTTTTAGATGTCCGTGTCGTAGACGGTGAAGCGTCCTCGGAGTCGGCCCACCAGCCGTGGCGCCAAGCCGTTCCGTGTTGGCAGGAAACCTGGAAGGGCATCGGTGGTTCTGGTGGTGGAAGGCGGCAGCGCTGGCGGATCTTGGTTAGCCATGCCGAGCCCTCGGCGAGTCCGAGCCGATGTCGTCGAGAGGGATGCGGATACCGATTCGGACCCCGGTAGCCGTGCAGATGTTTTAAGTGCCGAGTTGGCGATCTGGGACGGCTCGGCCCGTCGTC
>CAZRID010000429.1:0-2618 GCA_964600055.1 uncultured Acidimicrobiaceae bacterium | reverse complement strand
GGTCCTGGCGGGCGGATCGTGTCTGCGGTCGGCCTCACGAGCGAGCAGGTTCGAAACCCGGACGTTGAGGTCATACCCGTGATAGGCGCGCCGATCACCGAGAACCTCGATCGTCTGGCCGCCGCCGTTGCGAGCGGAAAGCTGACCGTTCCGATCTCACGGTCCTACGACCTCGCTGACGTGCCGGCGGCCCTCGATGAGTTCGCCACCGGAGCCCGCGGCAAGCTGGCGATAAGCATCGCCTGACGGCCAGTTCGGATGGGCCCAAGCCCGAGAGAGTTCGCCGTTGTCGGCGATGGTTCCGTCGTGTGGCGGGTGGGCCACCGCGCAACATCATTTCGGCAAACTCGGCTAGTGGTCCGTCTGTGAAATAGCTCGGGCGGCTTCACTTCCTCACCGGACGGTGGTCCAGGCCAAGGCTCTGCTGCTGGCTGCTGACGGGGTGGGGACCAACGAGGTAGCGAGACGCTGTCAGACCACCGATGACTCGGTTCGGGCCTGGCGACGGCGGTTTGCCGAGCATGGCGTGGAGGGGGTCTGGCACAAGACAGCCGAAGAAATCATCGCCAAAGTGCGCAGAGGCCGAACCGCACTCACCCGAGCCAAATCCGCGACGCACCACTAGCCTGCCCCCAGATTGTCTGGTTGAGCAACCTCCCCGAGGTGACCGTCCGACATGCGCTTTGAGGAATCGATCGAGATCGACGCACAGCAGCAGCGCGTCTGGGACGTGCTCAGCGACCTCGAAGCCTGGCCGAAACGCATCGAGTCGGTCGATGTCGTCGAGCTGCTCACGCCCGCTCCTGTGGCCATAGGCAGCCGCGTGCGCCTCAAGCAACCGAAGCTGCCAGAGGGCACGTGGGACATCACCGTCTGGGATGCGCCGTCCTACTTCGAGTTTCGCCAGAAGTCCGGCGGCATCACCAGCGTCGCGGGCCATCGCGTCGAGGTAGTGGAGGAAGGCCGCTCGCGCCTGACGCTGAGCCTGGATATGCGAGGACTGCTGATCCCTGTCGTCGCACTGTTCAGGGGCCTCACCAACCGCTATATGACCATCGAAGCTCAGGGCATGAAGCGCGCAGCCGAGTCCGCCGAGACGTGAGGGCTGCGGAGTCGAGGTGTCCTCGGTTCCCGCCCCAACCATCACACCAAGAACGCAAGCGGCTCGAGGCCATGCTCGGAGCGACACAATCCTCCACCGTTTCCGCCGAAGACATCAAGGCCATGGTGATCGCGCTCCAAGACATCACAGCCACCCTGGCTGAGGCCGATCCCGCAGAGAAGGGCCAAGGTGTTCCGTGACCGACCTCATCGAAGCCATCGAAATCTGGACCGAACATTGGAACCACGATCCCAAACCCTTCATCTGGCACAAGACAGCCGAAGAAATCATCGCCAAAGTGCGCAGAGGCCGAACCGCACTCACCCGAGCCAAATCCGCGACGCACCACTAGGTCGCTTGGGCTAGCCCGCCACGAGCATCACGAGAGTTTCGGATCGGATGCCGTAGGACGAGATCACCAGCGGACCGATGGTCGGCAACACAAAGGCTGGTCACCGGTGGACTCGGTAGGGCGACTGCCCTGGGCCTGGCCCCCATGGGTGCCGGGGTGGGACAACCGTCGCACAGATGAGGGCCCTGGATCATCAGGGTTCCAAGCGTTGGACAGAAGCTGCGCCGGCGAACGGCTCCCGAGTGATGTTGCTGTCGCGACCTGGCGCCAGGTCTCTCCACCAGCAACTGGAGAAGCTGAATACAGACCTCGAGAAGCGAGTCGACCACTTCAAGCGTTGCCTAAGGCGATGTTTCGCGCACCTGCCATCCTCTGGCAGCGTGCCTACGAAGCGCGCTCCTCCTTCGATATCTTCCCTGATTCAATGCAAGAAGAGATAGACTCGAACATATGTTCGATAACGGAGGGAAGGAGCAACCCACCAATGAGCGACTACCAGCTAACTCTGCCTGACCGAAAGAAGGCGATAGCCGCTCTAGCGGACTTGGACGGCGAGCTATCGGAGGCATTCGTCGGCGAGCTGCTGGACGCATTGTGGACCACTTACGAGAATGGCGCTTTGCCGGATGACGTCGTGGTCGTACTCCGCGACTGGCTCGCTCGAGCGGCTTTCAACGCCTCCCCCGTCTTCCATGAGCGACTGGCGCAAGCCAGGGGTAACGGGTCCTCCCCTACAACCTGAACTCTTCCTCGAGATCCTTGGAATCCAGAAGGAGCACGTGTTCGTCGTCGGTCAGGAAGAAAGCGACGTACACCTCAGACTGCGGAACCCAGACCTGAAAGCCCTGGATCGACTCGGTGACCCGGACGTACTGGTTCGTTGGATACGGATCATCCAAGAAGACCGGAACCACGTACTCCCACGATTGCCAAACGTGACGACCTCGAGCCTTAATCTCGTCCTCGACCCCGTACGGGTCACTGAGTTCCCACGCCATTTCGTCTGGCTCCTAACGTCCTGGCAGAGAATCAAAAAAGGGCCCAGCAGTTCGCCGGGCCTCCTCGTCTCGCCAATCAGAGGTCCCGCTTCGTAGGCCAACCGTCTGCACCGCAGACAGAGGGGAAGAAAACCTCCGAACGCGCAAAGTCTACGATCGGGTCAGT
>CAZRID010000428.1:0-2621 GCA_964600055.1 uncultured Acidimicrobiaceae bacterium | reverse complement strand
TCAAGAGCTGGGAAGAAACCGCCCTGGCGCTCCAGGCCATAATCGAAGTGTCCTAGTGGCCCGAGGTGACTCTGGCTGTACCGCGCAAGAAGGCCATTGTGGGGTCCTGGTCAGCGCGGGGGTCGCCTCCGCCCAGACCTGATGAGCCGGAACGCCAGCCATAGAGCTGCGGAACTGCCCGCCAAGAGCAGAACCGGAGCTATAAGTTTCCAGCCGGGGGGTCGGTAGGCGATGGTCAGGACCCCGAGGCCGACCAAAAGCCCTCCAGAAAGGATTGCCCGCGAGATTTGGTTGGCTGCTTCCCGCAGTTGCCAGGCCGCGGAGGCCACCTGCTCGGACACCTCGGCGCTTACCAGTTCCGTCGCCTTGCGGCATCCTACCCCCGGCAGACCACTTTCCAATAGATCTACGGCGGTTTCGATAGTCCGGCGGGCCAGCGCCTGGGGAGAGTACAGACGACCGGCCAGCCTGCGGGTGAACTCCTGGCCGATGGCCCAGGCATTGAATGATGGGTCTAGTCGTCGCCACAGGCCATCGCTCATCCCTATCGTTTTGAGCAGCAATGCCAGATCAGAGGGAAGCTGAAGGTGACGGCGCCGGATGACGTCGAGCAGGTCGATCAGGTAGTTGGCAAGGGAGAACTGGTCGACCGAAAGCCCGTAATAGCGGTCGAGCATGCGATGAAGGTCTCGCCGAAGTGGGTCACGATCCCCGGGCCGGTGGAGGAGGCCCAGCGCCTCCATGGCCAGCACCATCCCCTCGGCATCTTGTCGAGCGCTGGCGATCAGCAGCCGGACGAAGGCGCGGCGGGTTCCCTCTTCGAGACGGCCGACCATCCCAAAGTCGATCATCGCGATTCTTCCATCGGCCCTAACTAGGAAGTTGCCCGGATGGGGATCGGCGTGGAAGAAGCCGGCTTCGAACACTTGATGCAAGAGTATCTGGGCATGAGTGCGGGCGACTACCCCTGGGTCGATGCCCATCCTTCGTATCCCTTCGGTGTCGTCGATGCGGACACCATCCAAACGCTCCATTGTGAGCACTGCACCGGTGCTGAGGTCGGCATGGATCAATGGGACCACCACCCTGGGATCCTCTGCAAGAAGAGCACGAAGCAACCCGGCGTTTCGGGCTTCGAGCCGGTAGTCCAGCTCGGAACGGAGTGTCCATGAAAAGTCGGCGGCCAGCTCGGCGAGGTCGTAAGGGCTGGTATCCCCCGAGGCGATGCGGGCGGCCAGACGAGTGAGCAGGTCGAGGTCTGTCTCAACTTCCTCGACCACCCCGGGCTTGCGGACCTTGACCACCACTTCTTCACCATCGGAAAGGCGGGCGGCATGGACCTGGCCGATCGAGGCTGCCGCTATAGGAACTAGGTCGAAATATGCGAACGTCTTGGTGATGGGCTGAGCAAGCTCGCTTTCGATCACGGCAATGATCGCCTCGGTCCCAACCGGAGGAACCCGGTCCCGCAGCAGCTCCAGCTCAGCTACCAGATCGGGCGCAAGCAGGTCGGGGCGGGTGCTCAAAACCTGGCCGACCTTGATGGCGACGGTCCCCATTTCTTCGAAGGCGAGCCGGATGTGTTCGGGCGTCGAGTAGGCTCCGCGGCGGCGACTGTGGCCGAGGATCCCCCATTGAAAGGGGATCAGCCGCCCCACCCCAAGCTCATTGGTGAAGGCCCCGAGTCCATGCCGAGCCAGGATCCAGGCTATATGCCGCAACCGTCGCCGTCGGACCCGTCGAGGTTTGCGGCCGACGATTGGCATCAGGTCCCTTCTCACGGGGCGTCGGACACGGAGGTTCTAACCTATCTCGCGATCACGTGTTCAGCGCAAATTCTACGTTGAAAGTCAAACGGGTCCTGCACGCGAGCGCATAGTCAGTGGATCGGTGCCCGTGTGCCGCCGCTGTGACCGGAGGTTTGTCGCGGACCCACACCGTGCAAGACCTTGTTAGGGGAGCTTGTCGAGCAGTTCGAGGAGAGCGAGTACGGGGTCGGAGAATCGGGTGATCCGGTAGAGGTCGTGGTGGGTGTTGAGGTGGCTGCGGATGAAGCGGGCGGCATCTCCGAGGTGGATGGTGGTGCCCATGGTGATCTTTCCGTAGCCGGCGAAGGCGGTGAGGCGGATCTGGGCGGTGGGTGTGAGGGCGACGCCTTGGACTTGTCGGCTACCTGGTTGAGGGTGGTCGAGTAGAGGTCGCCGGTGCGGCGGAGAGCGGCGTGGATGGCGCCGGTGCTGTGGAGTGCAGGGTTGAGCGTGGCTTGGGCCGTCTTGACTTCCCCGATGATGACATCGAACCGGGTGGGGTCGATATCGAGGGCAGGGTCGAGGTCGGTGACGATGAGGCATTCTTCGACCTGGGCGCCGGTGTGGTGGTGGATGGGTCCGGGCGCGGCTGGTGGTCGGACGGCGATGATGTCGATGTCGGTGAGGCTGCGGTATCCGGTTGGTCCACGGACGTGGAGTTCCTGTTCGGTGATGAGGAAGTAACCGTTGAGCCGGAGGTAGCCGACCGCAAGGTCGAGGGCGGGATCAGCGCTCACGGTGTTCGTCCGCAGAGGGCAGGTTCATATGGACATAGACGAAGTTGAGTCCGGGGGTGGTACCCCAATGGCCGAG
>CAZRID010000427.1:0-2632 GCA_964600055.1 uncultured Acidimicrobiaceae bacterium | reverse complement strand
CCACATCGAGGCCGTTGAGCTGCGAGCAGGGCTCAGGGCCGGGATGGACGCCGCCACCGAGGTCAACGCCTATCTCAACTCGGAGGAGCCCTGGAGTGTCCTCAAGACCGATCCCGGGCGGGCCGCCACCATCCTCTGGACCGCGATCCAGGCCATCTCGGGGATAAGGATCGCCCTCGCCCCCTATCTCCCCTGGTCCACGCGCAAGCTCGCAGTGATGTTGGGCATCGATCCCGAGGTGACCGTGTGGAAGCGCCCAGAAGTCGATGGCGGGACCGCGCTGGGAACGGTCGCGCCACTATTCACCAAGCTGGAGCCCGACGTCCTCGACGACTAACACGACAAGGTCGAATTTCCCCTGTGCTCTATGCGGCGCCTGCCGATAAGATCGTGGTGATGAGGCGAGTCGCACGTTTGGCAAGCGGGTTCACCCTCCTCGGAGCGGGCACGGCGATGCTCGTCCTGCCCGGGCCCGGGATCCTGGCCATTCTTGGAGGTCTCGCCATCCTGGAGAAAGACCTGCCCTGGGCGAAGCGGATCACCGACGCGGTGAAGGCGAAGACAAACCAGCGAAGCAGTTAGCTAGTGGTCTGTCGCTCAATTGATGCCGCGGTGTCGCCGAGCAATCGGGGTCGCTGGCAAGGACGCAGAACGAAGGCGCACCTGATCGTTCGTCGAGGCCGAGGACGCAACCAGCGAAGCTGCTAGCTAGCTCGGCGGGTAGACCCCGGCGCCCTTGCCCTTCTCTGTCTGCCAGAAGATGTCCGCAATCTCGTCGATGAGGCCAACCAGCTTCTTGCCGTCCTCAGGGTCCACCGACTTCTTGGCATTCCCCGCCTGGAGGATCGCCCGCCAGAACAGGTCGTCGAGGTTGGGGAACTCCTTGCGGTGATCGGCAGTGAAGAAGTCGACCCAGAGCACCATCAGGTGGTGCTTGACCAGCTCGGCCCGCTCTTCCTTGATCGAGATCGCCCGAGCCTTGAATACCTCGTCGTCTGAATCCTGATACTTCTCGGCCGACTTGAGGACCGACATCGCCTCGATCTTGGCCTGGGCAGGGTCGTATACCCCGCAGAAGAGATCACAGTGGGCATGGGCAACAGTCACCTGTCGCATTGGCACTCCTTCTTTGTCGATGTGCTCGTTCGACCATACCCTCCACAACGGATTCCTATGCAGAGATACCGCGTCGCCGAAGACTCGATGAGACCGGCCCTGGCGCCGGGAGACGAGTTCGTGACAACCCGCTCCCGGCCACCGGTGGTCGGTGAGGTTGTCAGTCTCCCCCACCCGAATCGTGAAGACTTCTGGCTGGTGAAGAGGATGGGTGCCGGGCCGGGGGACACCGTCGACGGGCAGGGCACGATCCCCGCCGATACGGCATGGGTCACATCTGACAACGACACCGTCAACGGGCACGACTCCCGCTCCTTCGGGCCGGTCCCGATCGCCAGCCTCCAGCCACGGGTCGAACATCTGGACGATGTAACTTTCGTCGAGGCCATCGACCTCCTTACCGGTGAGGAACCGGCCTTTGCCCACGTGATCGATGAGTTCGGGGCACCCCCCTTCTGGAACAGACCGGCAGGTTTTCCGACGTTGATCTGGCTGATCATGGAGCAACAGGTGTCGCTCGAGTCAGGAGCCGCGATGTACCGGAGACTTCACGGACTCCTCAGCAACATCACCCCCGAGGCGATGAGCGGCGTTACCGAAGCCGACCTGCGTGCCATCGGTGTAACCCGGCAGAAGTCCCGCTACCTGATCGAGCTCGCCCGATCGGTCATCTCCGGTGACCTGGATCTGGATGGCCTGCACCATGTCTCGCTCCACGAGGGGCGTGCCTCGTTGCTCGCGATCAAGGGCGTCGGGCCCTGGACCGCCGACGTCTACCTCCTTTCAGCACTCAAGTTCCCCGATGTGTTTCCGCTCGGCGACCGGGCGCTTCAGGTGGGGACAGCCGAGGTCCTCGGCATGTCGTCGGTGCCCGACGGGGATGAGCTGGAGATCCTCTCGAACCCCTGGCGCCCGATCAGGGCGGTCGCCGCCCGGATCATCTGGCACTTCTATCTCAAGAGGCGGGGACGCGTCGAGCCGCCGGATCCCACCACCGCGCACGCAAACCCGTGACCGGCGTAGAGTCGGCGGCATGACCGAGTTCGTCGTCCGGATGGAAAACCGTCCGGGCAGGCTCGCAGCACTGACAGAAGCACTGGCCGCCTTCGGGGTCAACATCGAGGCACTGGCCGCCTACGGTCATGACGGTGAAGGGACCGTGCGTCTCATAGTCGACGACGCCGCCACCACCCGGCGAGTCCTCGAAGAGGCGGCCCTGCACAACGAAGAGAACACCGTTCTCACGGCGCAGCTACCCCACCGACCGGGCGAGCTGGCCCGGCTGACCAGGCTCCTCGCCGATGCCAGCGTCAACATCGACGCCATCTATGTGCTCCGTTCCAACGCCGAGGGAATCGAATTCGCGATCTCGGTCGACCAGCCGGAGTCGGCTCTACCCCACCTCCCGGTCACGGGTGGGGTATTCACCGTTTAATTAACCGACCTCCCTACAGTGCCCGAGATGCGTACCAAACTTGCTTGGTTGGTCGCGCTCGGACTGATCCTCGTCGCGTGC
>CAZRID010000426.1:0-2646 GCA_964600055.1 uncultured Acidimicrobiaceae bacterium | reverse complement strand
TGGTCGAGGCACATCCGGATCGGTTTGTGGGGCTCGCGATGGTGCCCCTCCAAGACAGCGACCTTGCCATTGCTGAACTGAGACGAGCGCGTGATGAGTTGGGCCTGGTCGGCCTCGCCCTCGGCACGAACGTGGCAGGCGGAAACATCGCCGACGAGGCCAGACGTCCGTTGTTGGCTGCGGCAGCGGAGTCGGACACACCGATCCTGGTTCATCCGGACTTCGTCCCCAATCCCCGATGGGCGACCCACTATCTAATCAATCTCCTCGGTATGCCGGTCGACACGGCGATCGCGTTGGCCAATCTGGCTTTTAATGGTCGTCTGGGCGAGTTTCCGGATCTTCGCTTCTGCTTTCTCCACGGAGGAGGTGCCGCCCCCTATCTGTTTGGCAGGTGGGACCGGGGCTGGCAGGTGCGATCCGAGTCCAAGGCCGACACCGATCAACCCCCCACTACGCAACTGGGGAGCGTCTTCTGTGACACCCTCACCCATTCGCCAGAGGCGTTGGCCTACCTGGTCGAGGTGATGGGAGCAGACCGGGTGGTCATCGGGACAGACACACCGTTTGATGTGGAGGATTCAGAGCCCCTCGCTTCGCTTGCGGCCGCACCCCGTCTCAGCGAAGAGGACCGAGTGACGATCCGCTCGGTGAGCCCGCTCGCATGGCTTTACGGGTACATCCCCGAATCCAATCTCGGCATCTGACCGAGTCCGCTCGCGCGCGCCGTCCCTGTCTCAAGACCGAATCGGTCAGGTGTCCATTATCCCCTTACGCTGCGACCCGTCGATGAGTATGTGGGAGCCGTTGATGAAGGAGGCTCGGTCCGATGCGAGGAAGACCACCAGGTCGGCTACTTCCTCTGGCTCCGCAATCCGGCCGAGGGGGATGCTGGAGACCGCCAACTCGTGAGCCCGCTCCTGGCTGACACCCTTGTCCCGGGCGAAGGCTTTCTCCAGCCCGTCCCAACGCCCGGTGTTGACTGGTCCTGGGTTGACCGTGTTCACCCGGATCCCTAACGGCGCATACTGCTCGGCCATCGATGCGGCAACGTTAATGCCAGCGGCGTTCGCCGCACCCGCAGTGGTCTCCCAGTAACTGGGCTTGATACCGTCGTTGCCGACAACCAGGACGATCGAACCGGATCCCCGCATTCTCATATGCGGCAGAACCGCCCGCATCGAGCGCACATACCCCATGAACTTGAGGTTGAGAGAGGAGTACCACTGATCATCGGTGAGGTCCTCCATCAACCCACCCGGTGAGCTCCCTGCGCATGTAACGAGGACGTCGATCCCACCAAGCTCCTCGATTGCGTCGGCCGTGACTCGCTCGACATCCTGCTGAACACTCATGTCGCCGGTCAATGCCAGTATCCGCGCCCCGGTCTCCTCCTCTAGCTCTTTCGCCGTGCTCTCGAGAACTTCCTTGGTTCGCGCAGTCATGGCAACACTGGAGCCTTCTTGGGCGAACAGTCGTGCACAGGCTTTTCCGATACCCATGCTTCCACCAGTGATGAGGACGTTCTTGCCTGACAACCCGAGATCCATACGCCTCCGCCTCTATTGGACCGAACCAGAATGATATACCATATGTCGCGGGCCTGCCTGCCTCAACTGGGAGCGATCTGCGGAGAAGAGAGGAGGACGTCACCTCTCAATTTCCCCATCTCGGTTCGAGGTATGGAGGCGACCTGGATGATCTGTTTTGGACGCTTGAACCCGGCGAGATGGGTAGCGATGGCCGTGGCGATTTCGTCTGGGGAAACACCAGCACCTACCACAAAGGCTGTAACCGCTTCCCCCCAGCTCTGTGACGGAACGCCGATCACGGCTGCATCGATCACCCCGGGAACGGCAAGCAGCGCAGTCTCGACCTCCCTCGGGTAGACGTTCATGCCACCCGTGATGATCAAGTCTTTGGATCGACCGATCAGACGGAGATGGCCGGTCGTCTCATCGATCGTGCCGATGTCGCCTGTCCGAAACCAGTCGCCGATGAAGGCACTGTGGGCTTCGTCGCGGTCCAGATAGCCGTTGAATACCTGTGGACCTCGGAGCACGACTTCTCCCGTTTCCCCGGGGGCATCGCGCTGCCCGTCGTTGTCGATTACGGCGAACTCGACCCCGGGTAGGGCAAGTCCAACAGTTCCAGGAATGCGGGGTCCGTCATATGGATTGGAGACGTCGAGTCCCGACTCTGTCAGGCCATAGCGCTCCACTGGGAGTTGACCGGTGACCGCTTCGATCCGGTCCGCCAGGTCCGTGGGAAGAGGTGCCGAGCCCGAAGTCATCAACCGAAGTCGACTCAGAGATTCCATACCATTCGGGGCTTCAGCCAGCAGTCTCTCGTAGACGGCTGGCACTGCAAAGAGAGCGCTCGCCTCGTGCTCGTGCAGGGCATTGATCAGCCCGATTGGATCGAACCTTGGAAGGATGATGGCGTGGCTGCCGGTGAGCAGAGCGGCATGGATCGCTCCCAAGCCGTGTTGATGTCCGATCGGCAGTGAGTGGACCAACCGATCGTTCGAACTCCATCGCCATGCCCATGTGACACCACGAATCGACGACAGCAGGTTGCGATGTGACAGCGGCACGAGCTTTGGCTCACCGGTAGTTCCCGAAGTCATAGCGAGGATTGCCGTGG
>CAZRID010000425.1:0-2647 GCA_964600055.1 uncultured Acidimicrobiaceae bacterium | reverse complement strand
CGGCCATGGTGTCGCGGATCATGTCGGCCCAGGTTGCGATCGCTTCGGCCCGGGCAGTTTCCTCCAGTCGGCGGGCACTGCCACCAAGGGCGGCCGGTGCTGCCACTACCGCCGCGGCGGTACCGATTCCGGCCACCGGCCAACCGGTCCCTAAACCGACCAGTACTCCCGTCGCCAAAGCTGCGCCGAGCCAGATGGCGGCCCGGTCTCCCGGTATCGCCTTGGGGACCAGACGGGCCGGGTCGGGTAGAACCCGGACCCCTCGAATGGCCGTGAGTCCCAGCCACAACCCCAACCCGGCCAGGGCGCCGACCACTGTAACCATCAGGATCTGCATCGTCTCACCACCATCCCTTTGGGTTGGCCAGCAGTTGAGGGTCGAACCCGGCGTCGACCAGGCGGTGGAGGGTGTCGTTACGGATGGTGGGTCCCGCCGCCGGAACGGCCCTGCCGTCGCCCGCCGGACGGTAGATCTCGTTGGTAGCGATCTGTCGGGCTTCGGCCTCCAACACTTCCCGGACCGATGTCACTCGTCGCATCCCGCTCACCCATCCCAGGTGGATGATCAGGTCGACCGAGTTGGCGATCCACTTGTTGGAAGTTTCCTCGTCGAGTCCGGCCTCGGCGGTGTACATCCCCAGCCGGACCAGGGCACCTTTGGAAGAGTCGGCGTGGATCGAGGACATCGACCCGTCGTTGCCCTGCGACATCGCCCGCAACATGTCGACCACCTCCACCCCCCGGATCTCGCCCACCACTACCCGGTCGGGGTTTTGGCGGAGGGTCGCCCGGACACAATCGGCCAGGGATGCCTCTCCCCGCCCTTCGATGTTGGCCCCGCGCCGTTCCCAGCACACCTGATCGGGATGAAGGTCGACGAAGCGGTCCAAGCCGATCTCGAGGTTGTCCTCGACCGTGACCACCCGTTCGTCTGGTGGGATCTCGTTGAGGAGGCATCTGAGCAGGGTGGTCTTGCCGGTGTTGGTCCCCCCCGCCACGATCAGATTGAGCTTGGCCCTCACCGCTGCTCCCAAGAACCCGGCCAGCCCCTCGTCGACCACTCCCAGGTCGACCAAATGCTTGAGACGGGAGATTGTGAAGTCGTGACGGCGGATGGTGATGGCGGGCCGACCGGTCAATCCGAGGACGGCGTGAAGTCGTTCCCCGCCGGGGAGTTGCAGATGAAGCTCCCACGAAACCTGATCCCATCGTTTCTCTGATCGTCCCCACCGGCGGGCGGCGGTCGCCACCATGTCGATCAACTCCCGGTCCGAGTCGGCGGCTGGGTCGCCCCTGGCTTTGGTGCCGTCGCGATAAACCAACCAGACGTTGTCGAAACCGTTGACATGAATGTTGGCCAAGTCGGGATCGTCGATGTATTGCTGGAGCCGACCCAACCCGTGCACCCGATCGAACACTGCCTCAGCCAGCTCCGCCTCGGTCACCGGGTCGAGCGGAGTCTGCCCGTGCCGGTAAGCCTCCTCGGCCAGCCGTTGCAGTTCGTCTGAGATCAGCGACCGGGTCAAAGCCCGCTCGTCATCAGCACTGAGCGGTCCGTCCCCGTCGACGGTGCGGAGTTGTTCGCTCAGCTTGTCGGCCACCTTCCGGTGGAGCTGAGCTCCGAGGTCAGTGTCGACTGTCACTGGAGTACCTCGCCCTCAGCTCCAACATCAACTGGGTGCCGAGCCGCGACCGCAACATCGCCGCTGGCTTTCGGGACGCCATCGGCCAGTTGCGCGGCCAGAGTTGCCGCCGACCGGACAAGAGGAGATCGGCGCACATCGCGGGCGGAGCCGGCGCCACCTTCCAGGATGGCCGCCGTACGAGGATCCCAAGCGATCACCCCGGCGATCTCAGCGTGGATGGTGGAAGCCACCTCCGGTGCTCCATAGGGACGGTCGCCGATCAGAAGCAACCGCACGTTCGCTGCCGACATTCTGAGCGAAGTGAGTTGGTGGGCTACAACCCGCAGCTGATCCACCTTCGGACGGGTCGCAACCATCGTCACATCCGCCTGGGCAAGGAACTCCTGGCCCACCGAACCGGAGCCGATCCGGCCGCAGTCGACGATCACATCAAACTCCGACTCCCCTGAACTCCAGTCAGCCAGGACCCCGGCCAAATCACGGAGCACAGCAAGAGCCTCGTCGGCCGAGGCTGGACCGACCAGCACCGGAACACCACCCGGTAAATGTTGAACGTGCCGCCAGAGCGCTTCCCGGTCGAGGCCCCGGCGGGCCACCGCCGCCAACGAAGACAGACCCGGTACTTGACCAAGCCCAAAGCGGGCGCCGATCACCCCAC
Organism: uncultured Acidimicrobiaceae bacterium; assembly: GCA_964600055.1. Taxonomy (GTDB): domain Bacteria; phylum Actinomycetota; class Acidimicrobiia; order Spongiisociales; family ZC4RG35; genus JARDZU01. The sequence goes on along the minus strand of CAZRID010000425.1, from coordinate 343 downwards.
CGAACGGATCAGCCTCAACCAGCAAGCAGCGACGATCGGTCGGCCAGGAAGCGGCCAACGCCAACGCGGTCGTGGTCACACCAGGAGACCCATGGGCCGAGCAGAGGCTGAACAGACTCATCCGTCCTCCCCTGCCACCAACACCAGACGGACCTGGCCTGCGGCAGCGGCCCGGGCCACCTCAGCGGCCGAGTCCGACGGCATCCGAAGAGAAATGAAACGTTGCCCCTGACTACCCAAGTCAGCGACGTCGAACACCTCAGCCGACGAAAACACCAGATTGACGGAGATTTCCCCCACCGAGAGGGACGTGTCATCGGTGATCACCACATCGACCATGTCG
>CAZRID010000424.1:0-2649 GCA_964600055.1 uncultured Acidimicrobiaceae bacterium | reverse complement strand
CGGCTCGTTTCACCGCCCGGGCATGCATCAGGGTCTCCTCCATGCCGAATTCGAGGGTCGTGGCCATCCCGTGCACGACGTTCGCCGCCGAGTCGCCGACCAGGATGATGTCGACCCCGGCGCGGTCTGCGATGACCGCACCCGGATAGTCATAGGCCGTGACCATGCTGATCTTGGGGCCGCCCTTGCGGATACGGATCGCAGGGACGGTGACTTTCTCGCGCATGGTCGAAGGATACCGATCGGGCCGGGTTGGCAGGTCCGGTCGGGTTGTTATGCTCGAAAAGCACCTTGTTGTTGTTGCTAATCGCCCATCTGGCGGCCGCCGTGGGCGCTCCTGCACTTGTTTCCTGGCTTGGCCGCCGTGCCTTTCTGGTCCTAGCCGTTGCCCCGGGGTCGGCGGCGGCGTGGGCACTCGGCCACACGATCGCGGTCACCCGCGGGAACGGGCCCAACTCGAGCCTGAATTGGATACCGGGTTTGGGAATCGACCTCTCGTTTCGCCTCGACTCTCTCTCCTGGCTGATGGTGCTCCTGGTAGGGGGAATCGGATTCCTGGTCCTCGTCTACTGCTCGGCCTACTTTTCCCCAACGTCGACCGGTCTCGGGCGTTTTGGCGGCGTCCTCACCGCGTTTGCCGGTGCGATGCTCGGACTGGTCACCAGCGAGAACCTGCTCCAGGTCTTCATCTTCTGGGAGCTGACGACGGTCTTCTCCTATATGCTCATCGGCCACTACACGACCCGCACCGCATCTCGCCGAGCGGCGACCAAGGCCATCCTGGTCACGACGGCGGGAGGGCTGGCCATGCTGGTTGGGATCGTGTTCCTCGGTCATCTGGCGGGGACATACAGCATCTCGGCGATCCTGGCCGATCCTCCGGGCGGGACCATGGCCACTGTCGGGGTGGTGCTTGTCCTGGTGGGTGCAGCGAGCAAGTCTACGTTGGTCCCCCTCCATTTCTGGCTTCCGGCGGCGATGGCAGCCCCGACCCCGGTCAGTGCCTATCTCCACGCGGCAGCAATGGTCAAGGCCGGTATCTACCTGATAGCCCGACTTGCCCCCGGATTTGCCGGTCTCGAGTCCTGGCGGGCAGTAATCCTCGTTGCAGGGTGCCTTTCCCTCTTGATCGGTGGCTATCGGGCTCTGCGTCAACACGACCTCAAGTTGATCCTTGCCTATGGAACCGTGAGCCAACTCGGTCTGCTGGCACTGCTCGTCGGCTCCGGGTCACGGGCCACAGCTCTGGCCGGGCTGGCCATGTTGGGGGCGCATGCAATGTTCAAGGCATCGTTGTTCCTGGTAGTCGGGGTAGTCGACGCCGCCACCGGTACACGCGACCTCCGTCAGCTCTCCGGGGTATGGCGCCGAATGCCGGTGACCGCCCTGGTTGCCGGGTTGGCCGTCGCATCGATGATCGGATTGCCACCGTTCGCCGGCTATGTGGCCAAGGAGGCAGCCCTCGAATCGATCCTCGATTCCGGTTTCGGGCCGACCTGGGTGAGGGCGGCGGTTCTGGTCGCGTTCGCCCTCGGCTCGGTGATCACCGTCGCCTACGGGCTGAGACTGTGGTGGGGCGCATTCGGCACCAAGACCACCGGTCCAGGCCTGGAGCCGGTCCAGGTCATCCGGCCGCCGGTTCTCCTGCTCGCTCCGGCGGCCATCCTGGCCATCGGCGGCCTCGCCGTTGCCCTCCTCCCCGGTCTGGGCGAGAGTCTGCTGCTGCCGTATGCCGACACCTATCCATACGGCTCACCGGGCCACCTGACTCTGTGGGCCGGGCTCACCCCCGCCTTCGCCATCTCCCTCGGGGTGCTCGCCGCCGGTTTCGGCCTCTATCTGATCCGTGCCCGCGTCGAGCGCTGGCAGACCGCCTGGCAAGGTCCGATCGATGCAGATGCCATCTATCAGAGAGCCCTCAGTTGGCTGGACAGGTTCGCCGCCGATGTCACCGCGCTCATCCAGCGTGGCTCGCTGCCTTTGTACCTGGGCATCATTCTCATCGTCGTAGTGATCTTCCCGGGAGGGGCGATGGTGTTGGGGACGTCTTTCCCCAGCGTGATCCGCCCGGTCTCCGGGGTGCCCCAGGTCCTGGTCGGAATGCTGATAGTTGCCGCGACTATCCTCGCCGCCCGGGCAAGGCGCCGGCTTAAGTCGGTCATACTGGCCGGGATCACCGGATACGGGACCGCGATGATCTTCTTCCTCTACGGAGCCCCTGACCTGGCCCTAGACCAGGTGCTGGTGGAAACCATCACTCTGGTCGTGTTCGTGTTGGTGCTCCGGCGCCTGCCCGCCTACTTCTCCAACCGGCCCCTCGCCGCAAGTCGCTTCGTGCGTCTGGGCATCGGGGTGGCGGTCGGGCTCACCGTCGCCGGGTTTGCCCTCGTTGTGCCCCAGTCGCGAATTCATGAGCCTGTCTCCGAATCCTTCGCCGAGGAAGCAGTCGCCTTTGGCGGGGGACGGAACATCGTGAACGTGACGCTGGTCGACATCAGAGCCTGGGACACGATGGGCGAGATCTCGGTTCTCTTGGCGGCGGCCACCGGCGTGGCCTCCCTGATCTTCATTCGTCGACGTACCAGGGAGGTGCGGCGGGCGCGGGACTACGACGCTGGCGACCTACCCGTTCTCGGTCTGAGCGACCCC
>CAZRID010000423.1:0-2649 GCA_964600055.1 uncultured Acidimicrobiaceae bacterium | reverse complement strand
AGGGAGGATTCTGTTTCTCCCCCCGCAGGGGGGAGTCCGGCGCCAGCCGGGAGGGAGGATTCTGTTTCTCCCCCCGCAGGGGGGAGTCCGGCGCCAGCCGGGAGGGGGGATTCTGGGGCCACGCGGGGCCAGGCAGTCCGCGGTTGATCTACTCCACCCGCGACAGCGCGTCGACTGTCACATTCGAAGTGGCGTTCCAGAGCATCCATCCCAGGCCGAAACCTTCGGCGACCTCGATTTGGGCGCGGACTTGATCCGCCGAGTAGCCAAAGTCCTGCAGCCACGGGCGCACAACGACATTGCGGGGCAGTCTGTCCATGCCATCTTCGATGGCCCGGGTCACCATCGGCCCCGGATGATCATTGGGTGTGTCGAACCCGTACCACCCGGCGGTGTAATGCGAGGGATAGACCATCGGTGAGGCAACATCGACGATTCCGGTGACATCCTCCCAACGTTGACCGATCCCTCCATCATCGGTCGCCGAAGTGGTGAAACCGAAGACGTCAGCGGCGACTGCACAGCCCATCGGATGCAGCGAGGCGACCGCCTGATGCAGGAAATCGGCGATAGTCGACGTCCTGACCTCGAGACTGACGCCCTGGTCGAAGGTTGCCGCCTCGGTGCGCCTATCGGGGAACCTGACGTAGTCGAACTGGACTTCGTCGACCCCCATCTCGCAGACTTCCTTGGCCAGTGAGAGCCCGTATGCCTGTGCCTCGGGATCAGTGGGGTCGAGAAAGTACTGGTCGTTGGCCTGGTATGGCGCGTTGGCCGCCGAGTCCCAGACCGCCATCGAAGGCTTGCGGATCGCTGCGGTCGGGTCGCTGAAGACGACCAGCCTGCCAATCAGGTACAGATCCTCCTGTTCGGCGCGGGCTGCGATCGCACTCAGGTCATACACGCCCCGAATCGCACCAACCTCGGCTGCAACCGGATCCTCACTGTCGTACCAAACCAAACCCGATTCATCCTTGAGATCGAGCATCAACGCGTTGAGCTGGGTGTCTTGGGCCATCTCGAAGAAATGGTCGATATTGTCGCCGGCCGCTTCACCAGAGATGTGCACGGCACGGGCGATGAAAGGGGTCATCTCGACCACCGACTCGCCGACCCCGCCGTCCCATTCGAAGGTCGACTCGACCCACGCCGGGCGCGAGACCTGCACCGGTCCGGGCTCTGCCCCCCGGAGACTGAAACGCCCCTCCACGTCGGTGGTCCCGGAAGCTGGTCCTGCCACAACACGAACCGCCTCGACAGGGGCACCTTCATTGTCGGTCACCATGCCACGAAGCACCCTGGCCTTGAGCACGACATCGACGACCGCGTCGGGACGCTCCGCGATGGTGAGCATGTGCGGAAGATGACCGGGTGCACTCACCTCGAGAACGGTGGCTGATCGGCTCCACTCGACCTCGATCGTCCCGTCTTCGGCGCTGGTCCCTATCTGGTTGTCCTTCACGTCGATCGAGGCCGCCGCAATCGGCGTCCCGACGTCGTCGAGAACCCGCAACGTGTAAGGGGTGGCCCGACCGAGCAGAGACCAGCCAGCCCACAGTGCCCAGACGATGGTGAGCGCAACCAGCAAGCGAAACTGGGTTCGGCGCGCCACTGAACCACGCACGTTACCTATCGGGACAACAAACGCGACAAAAACCGTTTGCCAGATTAAGCCAGCACAGTTAGTTTTCCACAGGGGTCCGATAGGAGGCCAAATTGGGGAAGGCCACAAGGGCCAAAGACGCCAGACCCGAGCGGGGCTCCAGCCCCGCCGACACGGTTGGTCTCTATCTCGACGAAGTGTCTGCCCATCTCTTGCTGACGGCCGAGGATGAGGTTCATCTGTCCCGATCGATGGAACTCGGCAAGAAGGCCAAGGCGACGCTCGAGACCGGTGACTATGACCAGGCGGACCGGGCAAAACTGATGCGTCTGGTGGCCGAAGGCGACGAGGCGAAGATGACCTTCATCCGGTCCAACCTGCGTCTGGTCATCTCCATCGCCAAGCGTTACACAGGACGTGGTCTCGATCTTCTCGACCTGATCCAGGAGGGGAACCTCGGTCTGATCAGGGCTGTTGAGAAGTTCGACTGGCGCAAGGGATTCAAATTCTCCACCTATGCGACCTGGTGGATTCGCCAGGCGATCACCAGGGGATTGGGCAACAATGGGAAGACCATCAGGCTCCCGGTCCACATGGTCGACGTGGTGCGCACCGTCCAGGACACCCGACAGAGCCTTCACGACAAATACCACCGAGCCCCCACTCTCGAAGAGATTTCCGAGGCCTCCGGGCTCGACACCGAGAGGGTACTCGCAGCCCTGGAGGCGCCAGCGGAGACGGTCTCACTCGACCGACCGGTTGGCGAGGACGGTGATGCGTCACTTCAGGACTTTGTGGAAGACGCCAGCGCCGTCGATCCCGAGGCGAGGGCGGCGGCCGCATGGCGTCGGGACCGGCTGATAAAGGCGCTCCAGATCCTCGACCCCGAGGAGCAACAGGTGCTCTGGCTTCGCTTCGGGTTGGACGGTGACGAGCCATGGACCCTTTCCGACGTGGGCAAGGTGATCAACTCGACACGGGAACGGGTTCGTCAGATCGAGGCCAGGGGCCTGGCCAAGCTCCGTCACCCCAGCTGCGACATCGAC
>CAZRID010000422.1:0-2654 GCA_964600055.1 uncultured Acidimicrobiaceae bacterium | reverse complement strand
AATTTCCCTCGACTCCTCGTACTCGAGAGAGATGACCCGGAGCGCCTGGCGCAGACCTTCGATCAGCGAAAGATCCTGGGGCAGGTTGGCCACCACTTCTTTCATGTGGCCAAGTCTCTCCTCGGCGTCGGGAAAGACGACATCCTCCTTGGCGGGAAAGTAACGAAAGAAGGTCCGTTCGGAGACACCGGCCATGGCGGCGATCTCGGCAGCTGCGACGTTGTCGTATCCGCGCTCGTCGAACAGTGTGAATGCAGCTTCGACCAACTGATCTCGGGTCAATTGCTTCTTCCGTTCCCGCAGACCCGGCTCGGGTGTCGCCTTGGGTAGCACCCGGTCAAGCTAGTGGAGTGGCAGGGACTGTCAAATGACAGGAGTTGACTAATGACAGTCACCGCCTAGATTTCAGTCTTCAAAATCCCAACCGGAGGACTGTTGACGCGCCTGGCCAAAATCTCGTTGCGCTACCGAACCGTCACGCTGCTGATCGTCGCGATGCTGATCGGGGCCGGCACGTATTCGGTGGCACAGCTCAATCAGGAGCTCTTCCCCTCGCTCGAGACCGGGGCCATCACCGACGCCAACTTCGGAGCAGTCAACCTCGAGGTTCAGGCGATGCTGGACGACCTCGACCTGCCGAATGGAGTCGAAGCCGGTCTCGGCGGTGCCGCCGAGCAGCAGCAGGAGAGCTTTGCCGGGATCCTCACCGCGATGGTCATCGCCGTCGTCCTGGTCTATCTCTGCATGGTTGCCACCTTCGGCAGCCTGCTGACACCGTTCGTCATCCTTTTGAGCCTGCCTCTGGCCGCCATCGGGGCCTTCCCGGCCCTGGCTCTCACCGGCCGGGAGCTGGGCCTTCCGGCCATGCTCGGATTGCTGATGTTGATCGGCATCGTGGTGACCAACGCCATCGTCATGCTCGAATTCGTCGAACGGCTGAAGCGCGAAGAAGGACTCAACACCCTCGATGCCCTGAAGCAGGGAGCGGAGACCCGTCTCCGCCCCATCCTGATGACCGCCATAGTCACCATCTTCGCCCTCACCCCACTGGCACTCGGGTTGAGCGACGGAGCGCTTCTCTCCGCAAATCTGGCGACGGTCGTCATCGGGGGCCTCTTCAGCTCCACCCTGCTCACCCTCTTCGTGATCCCGGCGGTCTACAGCCTGTTCGACGGTCTCAAGAATCGGTTCAGCCGCACCCCGACGGTCGCCGTGGACCCTCTCGGTGAGACGGTGGGTGTCTAGAGCCGGGCACTGTGCGGCTAACGGGCTCAGCCGGCCCGATGTCCTCGAGGGACGGACGGCATCCCACACGAGTCGTCGACGCATACGACGGCGTCGTCAGGACCGAGTGTCAGTAGCCCAGGCTCGACTTGGTCTTCGGCTTCGGTATCGAAACGGGTCGTTGCCGAGTCGTCCTGGGCCCGGTCACGCCGGGACCTCATTACGGCTCGGCGGCGACCTGAGCCAGGGCTTGGGCGAACACCTCGGGTGATTGAGCGCCGCTCACGCCGTAACGGCCGTCGATGACGAAGAAGGGAACGCCGTTGATCCCGTACTCCCGCGCCTGGCGCATATCGGCCTGCACGTCGGCCAGGTACTCGTGGTCCTGGAGCGATCGCAGGACGTCGTCGTGGTCGAGCCCGATCTCGGCGGCCAGATTGGCGAGATCCGTCATGCGACCGACGTGGCGACCTTCGACGAAGTAGGCGCTCAGCAGTCGCTCCTTCGCCTCGAGTTGGAGGCCGTGCGCCTTGGCGTAGTGCAACAACTGGTGGGCCTTCACCGTGTTGGTGTGTTGCAGGGCATCGAAGTCGTAATCGAGACCGGCCTCTCTGGCGATGCCGGTCACCCGTTCCAGCATCCCCCGGACCTGATCCTCGGAGATTCCCTTGTGCCTCACCAGGAAGTCGATCTCGTTTCCGGCGAATTCGACCGGTGTGTCGGGCGCCAACTCGAAGCTGTGATACTCGATCTCGACGGGCAGCGAACCCTCGGCGTCGCCGAAGGCGACCAGACCCGCTTCGAGATTGCGCTTCCCGATGTAGCACCAGGGGCAGGCCACATCGGACCAGATGTCGATCTTGATCGGCGCCGTCATCGGCAGCGCCGTCTTGTTGAAGCTACAACCATCGTCGTGGACAACGGTGCGCCCATCTGCACTATTCCCCAGGCAGGTCGGCCGGGTAGGTGACGTCGATCTCGCCTATTGACTTGGGGAAGTCAGCCGCGTTGTTGGTGAGAAAGCGTGTCGCACCGGCATTGACCGCAGTTGCGAGATGGACCGCATCCGTCGCACGGAGCCCGTAGGCGGCGCGGCGAGCACCGCTTGGTCATTGCAATGCATCTCGGACGCCCGCTCCTGCCGGGCGAAGTGGTTCATCACCGCAAAGGGACCGAACCGACAACCGCATCGAGAATCTGGAGCTGTGGTCGACGGCCCACCCGAAAGGACAACGTGTAGCCGATCTCATCGCCTTCTGCGTGGAGATGCTCCACGACTATGCGCCGGAGATTGCTTCGTCGGTCGTGAACCTCTCAACAAGGGAAGAGCGGAAAGGTCGGGGGTGGTAGTTCTCTCAGGTAAAATCAAAAACAGCCCCTGACCAGGGGTTTTGTAGTCCCGACCGGATTCGAACCGGCGTTTCCGGCTT
>CAZRID010000421.1:0-2683 GCA_964600055.1 uncultured Acidimicrobiaceae bacterium | reverse complement strand
CACCAACCACCACAAGGAGGAAGAAATGACCACAACCGAGACACCAGTCAACAACGGCGTCAACGTCCAAGCTCTGCTCGATGCCCGAACCGCACTCGTCGACGCGCCCGAAGCCGCCCAGTTCACGTGGCGTGCTTCAACGGAATGGGTCGGCGGCACCCACAGCCGCTCCGAGGTCCAGGGCTTCTTCGGCCTCGGCGCAGAGCAGTCCCACCTATCTACGTTCACCTTTGAAGCCGATCACCCGGAGGTGTTCGCCTCTGAGGACCATGGGGCCACGCCGGTCGAGTTGGTGTTGGTCGGTTTGGCCAGCTGTCTGACCGCCGGAGTCGCTGCTGTCGCCCAGAATCGGGAGATCCAGCTGAACTCGGTAAGAGCGACCATCGAAGGCGATATGGACATACTTGGCATCCTGGGCGGAGACCCCGAGGTCCGGAACGGCTTCAAGGACATCAAGGTCCATTACGACATCGACGCCGATGCCACACCCGAGGAGATCGAGGCGCTGGTGGCGCAGTCACAGAAGCGCTCGGCCGTCTTCGACGCCATCACCAATCCCACCAACGTGACGGTCGAGGTCAACTGACCAGTCGAACCATGCGCACGACGACCGTCGTTATCGGGGCCGGGCACACCGGCCTCGCCGTCAGTCATTTCCTGACCGAGCGCTCGATCGACCACGTGGTGATCGAGCGTGCTGAGGTGGCCAATTCGTGGCGCACCGAAAGGTGGGATTCGCTGCGGTTGCTCACTCCGAACTGGCAGAGCCGGCTGCCCGGCGTGGCCTACGACGGGGACGACCCCGACGGATTCATGACGATGACCGAGGTGATCGGGTTCATCGACCAGTACGCAGGGAAGATCGATGCGCCGCTTCACACCCACACGACTGTCACATCGCTCCGGCCCATTCACGACGGCTACGAGGTGGTCACCGACCAGGGGGTCTGGTCGAGCCCTACGGTGGTGCTGGCTACTGGCGGATTCAACCTGGCGAAGGTTCCCGCCTTGGCTGAGGCGGTGCCGCGAAGAGTTGAAACCGTAACCCCGATGCAGTACCGCCGGCCCGACCAATTGGCATACGGAGGGGTCTTGGTGGTCGGGGCGTCGGCAACCGGTATCCAGATCGCCGAAGAGGTCCATCGTTCGGGCAGACCGGTCACCCTCGCTGTCGGCGAGCACGTCCGCCTGCCGCGGGTCTATCGAGGCAAGGACGTGATGTGGTGGTTGGACCGGACCGGTATTCTCGACGAGCGCCATGACGAGGTCGATGACCTGGTCCGCGCCCGCAATCTCTCCTCTCCGCAGTTGGTGGGCACACCCGATCGAAAGACGCTGGACCTCAATGCCCTCACCGATCAGGGGGTCCGATTGGTCGGTCGTCTCGCCGCCATTTCCGACGGTAAGGCCCAGCTGTCGGGATCGCTTCGGAACAAATGCACACTCGCGGACCTCAAGCTTGGTCGGCTGCTCGACACCTTCGACCAATGGGCCATCGAGAGCGGTCTCGATCGAGAGGTGGACCCGCCGCACCGCTTACCCGCGACCCGAGTCGAAGAGTCTCCGCCGCTGTCGATCGACCTGACGACCGGTGAGATCGAAACGATCATCTGGGCGACCGGCTACCGACCGGACTATTCGTGGCTCCACGCCCGGGTCCTCGACCGCAAGGGCCAACTACGACACGACGCTGGAGTCGTCGTCGACGCTCCGGGTCTGTATCGGATCGGGTTGAACCTGCTTCGCCGACGCAAATCGAGCTTCATCCACGGTGCCGAAGACGACGCCCGCGACCTGACCGACCACCTCAGCGCCTATCTCGGTGTGAGCGCACCGGCCTGACATCGGGTCATACGAGTCCCCGACGGATCCGGGTTGTGGCTCGCCTTCATGTGTTGAATGCGAGCCGAACATTCTCGAGGTCGAATCCTTCGGGATCCCAGTCGCCGAGCCACTCTCGGAGGCCCTCTCGATCTGGGCCACCCCGTGCTATGGCGACGCACTCTCGGTATCCGAATATTCCACCACTGTCTTCGGGCGGGAACGCCCTGGCTCCGTCTATGAGCCGACGTTGGAACGATTCGCTCTTCTCGACTGACTGACGCAGCTCCACGTTGTGTTCCCAGCCGTCACCGAAGTCGTACAAGTAGATGCACTGCTCTGAGTCCGGGAAGTACGAGGTGAGAGCTGTGTGATCGGCATCCGGATCGGGCTCGTCCCCCTCCTCATCGGGTATACCGGCAATGACACCTCCATCAACTGTTTGGAACTGGAACAGGTGGTAGTCCATCCAGCCACAAGCATCCTGGATGGCATGATGAAGGTCGCCAAAAGTGGCCTCTGCTCGAATCTGGAAGCGACGCCAAACAGGCGGCTCCGCCCCCAGCAACGTCACATCGAACTCAAAGAATCGGATCATTGGTGTCGTACCTCCCTGCTCGCCTGCACAAGAAGATAGGTCATGCGACCATCGAGAGCCTCGGCAGCTTCTTCAGGGTGGTTCCAGAACCGTCGAGGTGCCTGTACGCTTAACGCTATTGCTTGTGTACAGAGGAGCTAGAAATGGATGTCGGCATCACCACCTTGCGCTCCGACCTCAAGCGCTGGCTGGACGAAGCCCGGTCGGGCGAGGAGGTCGTCATTACCGACCGCGGAGTGCCCGTGGCTCGACTGGTCGGTATCG
>CAZRID010000420.1:0-2691 GCA_964600055.1 uncultured Acidimicrobiaceae bacterium | reverse complement strand
CAATGAGATCCAGCGGGTCCGGGAGGATGAAGAATTCACCAGCCGAGCGAAGCGGTTACTCGAACGTGATCGGGAGTTGCTCGAACGTCTCGGACAGTGATCCGGTACATCACCCTGGCGGAGTACACGTGGTTGGCCGAGCAGGTCACCGGCGTCGACGCCGACGTGCTGGCCAAGGCCTCTAGGACGGATCTGGCTGATTCAGCGTTGCACGCCCCGCAAGCGGGCTTCGGTGACAACGAGTTCTACCCGGACATTTTCGACAAGGCGGCCGTGCTGGTGTGCAGGCTCGCTTGGAACCATCCTCTGATCGACGGCAACAAGCGGGCGGCGTGGGCGGCGCTTCTGATGTTTGTCGACCTCAATGAGGGAATCTGGGATCCAGATCCTCCTGATGTTGACCAAGCAGAACAGGCCATGCTCGCAATAGCGGCACATGAGGTGGACGAGGCGTGGACGGCGGCCTGGCTTCGCGAGCGGGTGCGTTTCATTGGTCGAGATTGACCGGCTGCGAAGAGTGGTCCCGACTCTTCCGGACCCTCCGGCGAAGAGCCGTAGGTTTGACACGGCCCCGTGGGGGTCGAGCTCAGATGGCTCCGACTCGTTTGTCTAGCTGTCCCGTTTCCCTAGAGCCGGCCCGGAGTCCGGTGTGACTGCTCGTCCCGTTCCTCAGTTGCCTCTCCTCGCCCACGCTGAACGTCCTTGAGTTGCAGCCTCGAGGGTCACGCATCCGTTGCGATCAAATGTGCTCGACGACTGGCGGCTGCCAAGCCACGATCGGTGGTGATGATGGGTGTGTTGAGTTGGCTGGCTAATTCGACGTAGAGAGCGTCGACAAGTCGAAGATTCTCGCGCCTGCGCCATGCCCCTCTGAGTAGCGGCGCAAGGAGATGGCGGCCAATCGGGGACGAGGCGACGAGTTCGACTCGATCCGCTACTTGTCGTGCTGTCAGTTCACCGGCACGGTGCAATCTTCCTAGAGCCGATAGAACTTCGGCGTCGAAATGACCAGGCACATGAAGTTCTGAGCCGTGAAGCCGCGCTTCGATTGTGCCAGCGAGGCTGGAGCCCACCAGGAGATCGACCATCGCCGAGGCATCAAGCACCAGTGCTTCAGCCATTGCCCTCCAGGTCGTCCTTGGCCCCCGCGAGTGCGGACATGACGGCATCATGCCCGGTACCCGTGGAGGACAATGACCCCACCCGGCCTAGCCACTCCTCCGTCTGGCTCGCGGACAAGGCTGAGCGCACGGCGTCCTGGGTAAGGCTCGACATATTGAGACCAGCTTTCTTGGCTTGACCGGCCAGATCATCGGGAAGGTATACGTTTACTCTTGCCATGCGCATACTATACACACATTGGGAGTGGTAGGTCAATCAGGTCTGACACGTCCCGTTTCTAAAGCTCGTTTGATATCACTCCGAGTGGTCGTCGCTAGACGCGTTTGGAGCAGGCCTCGACAATTGCGCCGGCCACACGAATAGCCTCTTGGACTTCGGCTGCACCGAAGCTTCTCGATCCGTATTCGGAGCGGTTCCTGTTGCGACGAAGCCGGTCGAGGTGTTCCAGCGCGGGCTCGTCTGCGTCATGGGCGAGGGTCGTGGCGAATAGTGCAAGTGCCTGATGGGACCCGGGCCGGCTTGTGACCCGATGCCCCGTCATCAGCAGCGCTGCGGCGACCGACTTGCGAGCGGCGTCATAGGCAAGGACGTAGGCGCCTGCCGGATCGATCGACTCCACGGCTTGCGCTGCCTGGAGATGCCGTCTCGCGTCCTCGATCCATTGCCCGCCCATAAGCTGGTCGCCCTCGACGGGTTCGATAAGCCGTTTGGCGATCAGGTCATCGAGATCGCTCATACCAACGCAACCTTTGGTCGGCTCCTCACGCCTCTTTCAAAGCTTCCGTCTGCACTGTCCCATTCGGTTTTCGAGCGAACCGCAACATTGATCGGGCGCCCAACCTGGCTTTCGACCGACGACACCGCTTCGTACACGCGGGCGATGTCAGGTTCACCGATCACCATCAGGTCTATGTCCTGGGGCGCCGACCCCGTGGGGTCGGCCCAGCTTCCAAAGATGAATGCTTCTTCGATTCCGTCGAGCCCAGACAGTGCCTCCCGCAAAAGTTGCTCGGGTCCCAATGCTTTCGTGAGAAGGCCTCTCAGGTCTGGGTAGAGCGGAGATCCCTGGTTTGCTTGTATCAAGCGAGATTTGCCAGACGCCTTCGAGGTCACGAGTCCAATCGCCTCGAGTCGTTCGACTTCCTTGTGAGCGCCGCCACGCGAGGTGCCCGCACGTCTGGCCAGCTCACTGAGCGAGATCGGCCCCTGGGCAAAGACGAACAATTCGGCGAGTAGGCGCTCCTGCTCGGGAGACCGAAAGAACGGGAGGCGGGAACTCGTGTTCACGATTTATGAACATATGTTCACTCTGCGTGAAAGTCAAGTACGCTCTGGTTTGACACGGCATGCCTCGCCGAGTCGCCAATTAGCTCGAATTGGCCTCACTCGCCGTTCCGTTTCTAACACTTCTGGGTGACAGGAGACGGGCAACACGGTCGGGTTCCCTCCCGCGACTCGATGAGCTGGTCAACAACGTCGGAGGGTCCTGGGCGCGCCGCCACCTCGTGAACGACCGCGGCGTGCCGAAGGGCGACATCACGTTTTGCGGGTACTGGCGTGCCGCCCACT
>CAZRID010000419.1:0-2695 GCA_964600055.1 uncultured Acidimicrobiaceae bacterium | reverse complement strand
CCCCCGAAGGGCGAGGTGGCCCCGGGGAGCCCCCCTTCCCGGCTGCGCCGTACTCCCCCCTCCGGGGGGAGAAACGGAGTCCCCCCTCCCGTCAGGGGGAGAGACGGTCGCCACGTTTCCTCCCCCGGAGGGGGAGGTGGCCCGCCAGGGCCGGAGGGGGTTTTTGTCAGATCCTGAGCAGGCGGGCCGCGTTGCCACCCACGATCAGGGCGTGGTCGTCTTGGGTCAGGCCGGCACCGGAGAGGAACCCGAGGGGATCGGTTGGGCCCATGTCGAAGGGATAGTCGGTGCCCATGAGAACGTGGTCGGCACCGAACTCGTCGACCAGGTACTCGACCGCTGTCGGGTCGAAGACCGTGGTGTCGAAGTAGAGCTTGTGCAGGTACTCGCTCGGAGGCCTGGGGATATGACGTCGGGTCTCGGGACGCACCTTGTAGGCGTGGTCGGTGCGGGCAAAGTAGAAGGGCAGATAGCCGCCACCATGGACTACCAGCATGCGGAGATCGGGAAAGCGCTCCCAGACCCCGCCCAGGATCATGCGTGACACGGCCACGGTCGACGCGAGTGGCATGCACACCACGTTGATCAGGTAGTAGTCATCCATTCGCCTCGGCTCGGTCCAGCCATGGGGATGGAGGATCACCAGCATCTCCAACTCCTCAGCCTTGGCCCAGATCGGGTCGAAGCGCCGGTCATCGAGGTCCCCACCGTTGACGTCTGCATTCACCTCGAACCCGTTGAACCCCAGGTCGGTGTGCACCCGGACCATCTCGGTCACTGCGGCCCCGGGGTGATCCATGGGCAGGTTGGCGATACCCACGAGACGCCGGGGATTGGTCTGCACCATCTCGAGGATGGCGTCGTTCTGCATGGAGTTGACCCTGGGCCCGGTCTCGGCGTCGAGCCAGTGGAAGTACTGGGGTGGGGCAATGGCCAGCGCCTGGATGTCGATGCCCTGGAGGTCCATGTCTGAGATCCGCCGCTCGGTGTCGACGAACTGAGCCGTCTGGGTTGCCCTCAGCTCACGGTTGTACCGGGTGCTCTCCTCGGGCTGGAATTGCATCCTGGGGTCGAACTCGGGTCGAAAGTGAGGAGCCGCGATCGCTGCCGCCGCCGGGACCTCGACGTGACTGTGGATGTCGATCGTCGGATAGGGGGGCTTGGCCGCGGTCGAGGGCTCCCAACGGGGCCCCAACTCCTGCCACCACGCTTCAGTCATCCCGGCTCACCTCATCCAATTCTGCCGACCAACCGGCGACGACATGTGCTGATACAGGATGCATCATGCACGATGTACCATCACCATCATGCGGTTGGCCAATTTCGAACTGGGGGGAGAACGCCGCGTCGGTGTTGTCGAGCACCAGCATGTCGTCGATCTGTCGTCGTCGGGTCTCCCCTCCGATACCGTGGAACTGCTTGCTCAATGGGATCGGTCCAAGATCGATCACGCAGTGACACAGGGAGCAAGGGTCCCGCTCGAGGACGTCCGTCTCCTGGCGCCCCTGGTGCCACGCAAGAACATCTTCGCCGTGGGACGCAACTATCGGGAGCACGCCAAGGAGTTCTCGGACTCTGGTTTTGACGCCTCTGAGAAGCAGATGGTGCCCGATCACCCTGTCATCTTCACCAAGGCACCGACCTCCGTGATCGGGCCCGACGATGCGATCGTCCTTGCCAACGACCCGACCGGCACCACCGACTACGAAGGTGAGATGGCAGTCGTGATCGGTCGTAATGCCCGCAACGTCGCGCCGGAGAACGCGCTCGAATGCGTTTTCGGATGGACGATCATCAACGATGTAACGGCCCGCGACCTGCAGAAGAGGCACGTGCAATGGTTCATCGGGAAATCCCCCGACACCTTCTGCCCGATGGGCCCCTGGATCACTACGATTGACGAGCTTCCGGATATCGGGGCCTCGTGGATGAGGACATGGGTCAACGGGGACTTGCGCCAGGAGGCCCCCATCAGCGCCCTGATCTTCAGTGTCGAGACCCTCATCGCCACCTTGAGCCAGGTCATGACCCTGGAACCGGGTGATGTGATCGCCACGGGAACAGGTTTGGGTGTGGGGATCGGGTTCGACCCACCCCGATACCTCGCATCGGGCGATGTGGTGGAAATTTCCATCGATGGGATTGGCACCCTGCGCAATCCAGTGATCTGAGAGGAGCAGTGTGGAGAACAGAGAAACCGCGGAGGTCGGGTCGCCGATATCGGTGTTGCGACCGTCGGCGCGGCCGCGCACGGCTACTGATTACGTGTCGGATTCCCTGCGGAGGTCGATCCTCAACGGAGACCTGGTAGGCGGCACCAGATTGAGTCTGGCCGAGGTGGCGTCGAACTTCGATGTGAGCACAACCCCGGTTCGGGAGGCGCTGCGCGAGCTCTCGTTCGAAGGGCTGGTCCGGATCGACAACTATCGCGGCGGTGTCGTCACGGCCGTGACCAAGGAGGAGGTCGAGGAGATCGTCAGTATCCGCCAGGTTCTGGAGCCGATGGCCGCCCGCGAGGCGGTGGAGGGAATGACCTCCAAGATCCTCGAAGAGGCACAGGTGATTCTCGACGAGATGGCGGCCTCGGACTCCTGGGACGTGTGGGTACAGGGGAATCGAGCGTTTCATCGCAAGCTCTACGACGCCTCCTCTTCGCCGAGACTTGTTTCCCTGATCAAGAGTCTCCAGGACACAC
>CAZRID010000418.1:0-2701 GCA_964600055.1 uncultured Acidimicrobiaceae bacterium | reverse complement strand
GCCGCCCTACACGATGAAGCTAGCGAAGCCCAGTGCCAGGCCGAGGGCGATCAGATTCAAGTCACCTAGGCCCACACCAACCGCGGCTAGCACGAATACCACTACCGCAGCCGCGAGCAGGATCTTGGATATTCCCCATTTCCTGGCCATGCTGTCTCCTTCTACGTCTCCGGGGGGGGAATGGTAGGACAGACCACCCGTCTTGAACTTGGATTTCAACCGCCGCGGGTTCGGTAGAAGCCATCGCTTGGTCTCTTGATTCTCTGGTGACCAGTGACCCTGCGACGCCACCGGTGCGGGCATCAGGAGGCGGTACCGAAAGTGACGATTGCTTCTGGCAGCCAGATCCGATCAGGGTTACTCGACCCGTTTGCGGCGCGTAGGGTTAGCGACGGACCTTGCAGATAAGGAGGAGCAATGCCCGTTATCGATGAGAGCATCGTCATCGACCGGGGTCGCGGGGAACTGTTCGCCTTCGCCACCGATCCCGACAATGTGCCGCTCTATAACTCGAACATGATCTCGTTCGAGCAGCTGACCGAGGGCCCCATCGGCAAGGGCACCCGAAACCGCGGCTCTGTGCGGGTGGTTGGAAGGACGATCGAGTGGGTAACTGAGGTGACCGAATTCGAGCAGGATCGCCGCTTGATGAGTCGGAGCGTGGAGTCACCTGTCGGCTTCGAACTTGACATCAAGTATGAGGACACCGACGGTGGAACCAAGGTGACATGGCATCAAGAGTCGGAGACCTACGGGGGCTTCTTCGGAAAATTGGCCGATCCGCTCGTGACCAGAATGTACGCCAAAGATGTGCGATCCAACCTTGAGAAGCTGAAAGAGCTGGTCGAGGCGCAATAGCGGCTCGAACCGCCACTCGCGATGTGCCGATCTCGGACGGTCTCAGATATGAGCGGTTGCGCTCGGGATCGACTGATCTGCACTACTAGTCGGCTTGAGGGAGCACCGTCTCAAACCCGGTGAAGCCGCGGGCGATAAAGCGGTTAGCGAGCTCAATAGCCACCGGGCGAGCATCTGTGGTCATCGCCTGGGAGAGGATCTCGCGCGCTTCATCGGCCCAGCTCCTGATCGACCAAGGTTCGCGGGCATTCTTCAACAGAAGTGTCAGACATCTCAGCGTCAACTCAGGCGCCTTCGAAGTGTGAGTTGCGAGTTGCTTCACCACCTCGTGGTCGGGCTCTATCCATCCAGCAATCTCGACTGCCCGCACAAGATGGCTGAACATGAATTCCTCCGGCAAGCGTCCAGTGATGAACCACCAACCGAACTGAACCAGCTCCTCTTTACTCACGACATCGTCCGAAGTAGTCAGTGTTTCGAACCGCCACCTGGCGAAGGCCTGGAATCTCTCAATCCAGTCTGAGGGAATGGGCCGCTCGGGGTCCCAGTCAGCGAGGATCCGGCCAAGAAAGAACATTCCATGGCTGCGAAGCGCGGCCGACGCACGTGAGTAAGCCTCTGATAGCAGACTTCCCTGAGTCAGATCTGTGAGTCCTCTCAGGTAATAGATGAGCAGGTGTTCGATGAGGCGGTTCTCTAGCTCAGGTAGATGATTCGCTCTGCCTTCCTTTTCGTGAGAAAGCCGAGCGATTGCTACTCGATACTTCGGTTCGAGCACTTGTAGGACGCTGTCGTACGGGCGTGTGAAGATGACGTACGTTTCCCAAGCAGCCTCCCACAGGTCGGACTGGTTCACATCGGAAGGAAAGATGTCGTCAATCCTCGTCCGGGACCATTCCTCATCTACCAACAACAGCCATGGGAATGCTCGGCCATAGACGGAGCGAACGGCGACCGATGGGTCTTCGCTCGGATCGAGGTGTCGCTCGAGAACCTCCTTTACCTCGGGCATCCCATCGAAGTTGGCGAGACCTGGATCGGAGTCCGACAGGTGCCTGTGAACCCACAACGCGTAGTTGACGACCGCATGCATTGCCTCACCCCGCACCGTGTTGATGCTCAGAGTTGCAGGGTCCATATTTGAGCCGCCATAGGTAGCTTCGTAATCCGGAGTCGGTTCTGGATCCTCAGTCAGCATCTCCACGAGAATCCAGGCTTGCTCGCGGTGGTGAATCGGCGTCTCGGACGGACCCTTCTCGAATCCGGCCGCCAGCAATTCGGCTACTGCCTGTCTGGCGGGACCCCATGACGTGTCAACGTCAAGCCGCAAAGCCGATTGATCGTCTCGACCTGCGATCTCGCGGTCTTGGGTTATCACCCAATCGGCTAGCGCAAGAACAGGATCCCAGGGGATCTCCGCGCCGTCTTTGACTGCTGCCGTAATCCCCCGTAGCAGGTGACTGATGTAGGTCGCTTCGACGCCAATGAATTCGTCCGCGACCGCGGCCCATTCCTGAGGGTCAGACTCGATGGCGACGGAAAGCTCCCGTGCCAGTCCAAGTGGCGTGGCCTCAAAGTGTCCTTCTGGGGGTATCCACGTTCTGAGCAGCCTGATAGTCGCTCGCGGACCCTTCTCTGCGAGTTCGTCCGCCATAACGGGGCTCGTAGGACCTACCCAAGAGGTCATCGTTGCAGGAAGATCGGATGCGACTGCAGGACCCAGCTGCCGCTCAAGATCCTCGAGGAGCTGTAAAGAGTCGTCCTTAAGCCAGTGGCGGACCTTGGTGAGTGGCGGCTTTTGCCCGGGTCGACGAAGACTTCCGTGAGGTGATCCTGGGCGACA
>CAZRID010000417.1:0-2709 GCA_964600055.1 uncultured Acidimicrobiaceae bacterium | reverse complement strand
CATGCAGTCCGCAGGCGAGTGCCAGTCCCTCGACCGCCGGCAGTCAGCCCCAGGAAAGTCAACCCGAAGAGAGTCAAGCCGAGGAGAGTCAGCCCCAGGCTGACCTGGAGCCGATCCCGATGCGGTTCGGGGCGATCCTGCCCAGGACCGGTGGTCTGTCGCCGATCATCGATGCCCTCGAAGAGCCGCTCAGGATGGCCGCCGAGGAGATCAACGCCGTCTCTGACGGTCTGGTGACGGTGGACTTTGCCGACGACGGCACCGACTCGACCGTCGCGTCGCAGAACGTCGACCAGTACCTGACGGGCGATCACAACGCCATTCTCGGCCCGGCGGCCAGTGGCGTGGCCGCCGATATCTTTGACAAGGTCAACACAGCCGGATTGGTCATGTGCTCGGGGACCAGCACCGGGGCGCTGTTCAGCTCCGAGGACTACAACCCGAACCACGTTCGCACCGCGCCATCCGACCTTATCCAGGGTCCGCTCCTGGCCGACCTGATCGTCCAAGACGGGTACACCAATGTGGCGGTGGTCTGGCAGAGCACCGAATACGGTGAGGGCTTCGGGACGGCCGTGAGCGACAGCCTCGAGGAGGCTGGAGCAACACTCGCCATGAGCGAGGGCTTCGACCCGACGCAGACATCGTTCTCCGACCTGGCGCAGGACATCGTAGCCTCGGGCGCCGAGGCAATGGCGATGATCACCTACGCCGAAGGCGGGCAGATTCTCCTCGATCTGCAGAGCGCCGGCTTCGACGGCCAGGTGTACGTAGCCGACGGATTCGTCGATACCGTCACACCCGACGCGGTGGGGGGCCCCGAGGTTCTCGAGGGGCTCCGCGGCACTTACCCATCGGTGGCACCGGAAGACGGAGAGCCCACGTTCGGGGATCGGTTCGGGGAATTCGCCCCGGACGCCCCAACGGTGTTCTCGGCTCACATGTACGACTGCCTGGTGACACTGACTCTGGCCGCGCAGGTGGCTCAGAGCTCGGACCCGGCCGACTACGTGGACGAGATCATTGGGGTGACCCGCGACGGCGAGAAGTGCTCGCTGGTCGCCGACTGCCTGGAGATGGTCTGGGCCGGCACCGATATCGACTACGACGGGGCCTCCGGGCCACTGGACTTCACCGAGAATGGTGAGCCCGGTGTGGGCACCTACGACATATTCACGTTCGCCGATGGCGCTAACGTAAATGAGGAGCAGATCCAGGGGAGCATCGGCGGCTAGTCACTCCCTGGAGAACGAAGTTGGATCGGGCCCGGCACTCGCCGGGCCCGATCTTTTACCGACTGCGACCGGATGCCAGACCCAGCGTGCCGAGGTAGAGGTCGATGACCTTGGGGTCGTGGAGCAGCTCCTGGCCGGTGCCGGTGTAGGCATTGCGGCCCTGGTCGAGGACGTAGCCGCGGTCGGCGATGCCGAGGCAGTGGCGCGCATTCTGTTCCACCATGACGACGGATACTCCGCTTGCGGCGATCTCCTTGGCCTTCTCGAACACGCGGTCCTGCACGATCGGCGATAGCCCTGCGGAAGGCTCGTCGAGCAGCAGCACGGTGGGGGCGGTCATCAGCGCTCTGCCAAATGCGACCATCTGACGCTCGCCGCCGGAGAGCAGACCAGCCTTCTGGTGACGGCGTTGCTGGATGATCGGGAACATGGCGGTGATCGCCTCGAACCGTTCCGCCCACGCGCCCATGTTCAGGTAGAGGCCCATGCGCAGGTTGTCCTCCACCGACAGCGAGGGGAACACGTTGGCCCGCTGCGGCACATAGCCCATTCCCTTGCTCACCAGCTCGTGGGTGGGTTGGCCGGTGATGTCGTCACCCCGCAACGAGATAGTCCCCGAACGGACTTCGAGAAGGCCGAAGATCGCCTTGACCAGGGTCGACTTCCCGGCGCCATTAGGCCCGATGATTCCAACCAGCTCCCCCTGCTGGAGGGTCAGGTTGACTCCCTTCAGGATGTCGACCTCGGGGACATAACCGCCCACCAGGTCCTCGACGATCAGCACCGGCTCGGTCACGCCACGTCCTCGCCGCGATGTTTCCCGAGGTACGCCTCGATCACTGCCGGGTTGCGGGCGATGACGCCCGGCGGCCCCTCGGCGATGACATGACCCTCGGCGAGGACCACCACCCAATCGGAAATGGACTGGACCACATCCATGTCATGCTCGACGAAGAGGACGGTCATCCCCGACTCCCTCAGGCCCTTGACATGCTCGAGCAACGACTGGATGAGAACGGGATTGACCCCGGCGGTGGGCTCGTCGAGCATGACCACCGTCGGCCTGACCATCAGCGCGCGGGCCATCTCCAGGAGCTTGCGTTGGCCTCCCGATAGACGGCCGGCGTACTCGTTTGCCATGGCGGTGAGCCCGAAACGTTCCAGGATGTCCCTGGCCTGCTCGAGGTTCTGACGCTCCGCGCTTTGCCAGCCGCCGAGCATGGCGCCCCGGAAGGTCTCCCCCGGCTGCACTTTGGCAGCCACCAGCATGTTCTCGAGGACCGTGAGCCTCGGAAGCACCTTGGTGAGCTGGAAAGTCCTCACCATCCCTCGCTGCGCCACCCGGTGGGCAGGTATCCCGACCAGGGAATCACCGTCGAGCGACCATTGCCCCCCGTCGGGGGTCTCGAACCCTGTGATCAGGTTGAACAGGGTGGTCTTCCCCGCGCCGTTGGGCCCGATGATGGAGGTGATG
>CAZRID010000416.1:0-2721 GCA_964600055.1 uncultured Acidimicrobiaceae bacterium | reverse complement strand
GTGCCGATAGCGCGCACCTCCTGAAATGCTCGTTATCCGCCCAGAATTGTTGATCGGGTGCTTTGCTGAAGGCTCGCAGAGGGATATCTGGCAGCCATGGCAGGCCATTTGGGTTTGCTACGACGCCGAGGAGGTCGGCTTCGTCGAAGTTCAAGTCCCCCCGGGCCGACGCTCGATCTGCGAGCTTTGAACTTGCGGTAGGTTCAGTTCGTCTCTCTCAGTGAGATGGTGAGAACCGCGGTTGCCGCGACCGTCGCTCTTCTGGCTTGGGCGTGCAGCGCCCAGGGCACCGGTGAGACGGTGGACACTATTCAAGCCAGCTCGACATCCTTCACGACGGAGGCGTCGTGAACGACCGCCACAACTCCGTCGCCGACGACGACCTCCACTGTGTGTGTCGAGCCTCTCACTCATCGGCTGCAACCGGTCGATCCAAGAAGCTTCGAGTTCATCGAGGCTCAAACGGGCCCGGAAGCCAGCTGGTGGTTCAACCATGCCGTTGACCGCAACCACCGGTTCCTCGGCTGTTGTCTGGTGCCGAGCCCTATCGCCGAATGCTGCGCGTTTTCGATATGGGCTGGAAACTCCTCTCCGGACCGGTCCCGGGAGACGGCGAAGGTGGACCGGGCCAGACGGGCGATGGACAAGTGCATTGCCGAGGGCCACATGTTGGAGGACGGAGATGAGTGACCGAAAGAGCTGGACGGAGATCAAGTCTGCCCGGACCGACACAAAGGCGCGAAGAGCGGGATACTCAGAAGCCCGAGACGGTTTCGAGTTGGGTGCACGACTTCGTGCCGAACGGGAGCGCCTCGGGTTGACCCAAGCGGAGCTGGCGGAGCGGATGGGGACCACCCAGCCGACGGTGGCCCGTCTCGAGGCCGGGGGACTCACTCCAAGCCTGGACACCTTGCACCGCGCTGCCGAGGCCCTCGGCCTGGAGCTGGTCGTCGACTTTCGTCAGCGGGCATCTGCCTGACGAGCAGAGACGCCGTGACGAGATTGGAACCTAACTCTGCGTCTGAGGTCTGGGTATGAAGATGGTGCCCTGGGTGACCATCGTACGCTTTGCTGCGCTGACAGGCCTCGTTGGGGCGTGCGGCGCCGCGCCCACGGCCGCGGACCTGCCCCGCACGACTGGGCAGGGCAACGACCTCACCGTGTCCATATCGGAGGAGGTCTTACCGCTCCCGGGATGTCACACCCAATGGTTGATGAACCATGACGAGGAACCTCGGCCGGGCACTTGCGAACAGATCACGACGGTGCGCCGCTTCATAGCGCAGCATGACGGGAAGATGGTCGAGACCTCGGTGGTCGGCGAAGCGAACGTGGATCCCTGTATGCCATGGGGTTGGCCTCGCGGAACCTAACCGAGGACCTGTCGGTCGTCGTCGTGGATCCGCCTTCGGACGCAGCTGTGGTTCGTTTGACTGCCAGTCCCCTACAGGCGGCTCCTTGGGGGTTTCAGCCCGGGCGAGGCGTCAGTGATCGCGCGAGTCGATGTCGAGGTCCTTCTTGACGTATTCGGTGTGCTGCTCCTTCTTGGTGGTGTTCATGGCCACCAAGGTCAGGATCGCGCCCAGCACACCCACCACCATCAGGATGATCCCGATCGTGTTGAGGTTGAAACCTTCCGCTTCCACCGACACTGCGAACGCCAGGATGGCACCCACCGCGATGAGGAAGAGCGAGCCTCCGAAACCGATATTCCTGTTCACTTCATGTCTCCTTCGTTGGTTTCTCCGTCGTCTGCGATTCGGAGCCGATCTGCTGGAGACGACGGCACGGAAGCCCGGACTCGGGTCTGTGCGCTTATCAATTATAGCGCTCCAAGCAACCGGCTTGAGGCTCGATATGACGATCACCTGAAGGAAACAGAGGTCGTCGAGACTCTGCTGGGTGCAGCCAGATTCCTCTGGGAGTCATGCCCCCATCTAATCCGTCGACGATCCAACGACGAGTGGACGGGGTTCCGCTACTTGAACGAGAGGAGCTCGGCTAGATGCGATTCACGACCCAGACGACCACCACGATCAATCCGATGATCCCGAGAACGAACCAGATCATTCGACTCATTTCTACCTCCTCTTCCCGATTTCCGATGCACCCAGTTGTCGGTGCGGGGCTCGCTTACGTTTGGTAGTTTCCTACCAGGCGGTTCTGCCCTACGAACCTACTCGGGAGCGGCGGTCGGCGGTGGGTGAGTTTGGATACCCGTACGACCCCTCGAGATGGGTCCATTCTTCGCTTAGGTCCTCGTTGTGATCCAACAACTCGGCGACCCGGCCGGCCCAACGGTCATCGATCACCGGCACTGCCACCGGCCGTCGCCGAGACGGCGGCGGACCCTCCCGCAGCCACTTCGACACCGTCGCAGGGTGATACCCCAACTCGTCGGCGATCTGGCCGATCGTCCAGCCCGCTCTCCGTAACATCTCCACTCGCACGTATTCCTCCTCTGTCATCATCTCCAGGGGCTCCTTCCAGCCGTCGAGCTACCACCCGACAGGCTGGAAGGACCCCACCTGACATCCGAGCATTTCGCCCGGTCGAGAAGAACACGCCCTCAGATCAGAACGCGAGATTCACTGAGCATCAATCGCGACAATCGATGAGTCCCCGACAGCGCACCCTTGACTTCGTCGGAGTGCCCCGCCGGGAGAAGGAGGAGGTTCTGGCTGCCTTTGCGGCGCACAAGAGCGAGGTGACTGAGGGATC
>CAZRID010000415.1:0-2738 GCA_964600055.1 uncultured Acidimicrobiaceae bacterium | reverse complement strand
CGCCGCTGGCTGCGTCCTCGTCCTTGACGGACGGATCAGTGCGCCTTCGTCCTGCCTCCTTGCCAGCGACGCCCCTGACTCGCCCTGAACATCGCCAACGTCAGTGGCCCGAGCACTGGCCGATAACGTCGCCACATGGCTGAGTTCGTCGGTGCGCTGGATCAAGGGACCACCTCGAGCCGGTTCATGGTCTTCGACCACGACGGGTCCGTGGTTTCGGTGGACCAGCGGGAACATCAGCAGGTCTTCCCCCAGCCCGGGTGGGTCGAGCACGACCCGGTGGAGATCTGGTCGAGGTCGACCTCGGTCATCGAGGGGGCTCTATCGAGGGCCGGGTTGGATCCTGTGGATTTGGCCGCCGTGGGCGTCACCAACCAGCGCGAGACAACAGTGGTCTGGGACCGACAGAGCGGCCAGCCGGTGGCCAATGCCATCGTCTGGCAGGACACCAGGACCGCTGAGCTGTGCACGATCCTTGGTGGGGACCATGGTCCGGATCGATTCCGGGCGAAGACAGGTCTTCCCCTCGCCACGTACTTCGCCGGCCCCAAGATCAGATGGCTCCTCGACGAACTGGATCTCCGAGACCGGGCAGAACGAGGCGAGCTCGCCTTCGGGACCATCGACTCCTGGATTGCATGGAATCTGACCGGCGGCATCAGAGGGGGTCATCACATCACCGACGTCACCAACGCTTCCCGGACCTTGCTCATGGACCTGGCCACGACGACGTGGGATGCCGACCTCGCCCTCGAGCTCGGAGTCCCAACCGCGATGCTTCCCTCGATTGTCCCCTCGATTGGTGTCATCGCCGAGTGTGTGGGGCCGTTGGCCGATGTGCCCCTCGCCTCGATCCTGGGCGACCAACAGGCCGCGCTGTTCGGTCAGGTGTGTTTCGAGCCCGGTGAGGCCAAGAACACCTATGGGACCGGCAACTTCATGCTGTTGAACACCGGAGGGACTCCCGTGACCTCCGAGGCCGGGCTGCTGACCACGGTCGCCTTCCAACGTGCGGGGGAAACACCGATTTACGCCCTCGAAGGCTCGGTGGCGGTCACCGGGTCCCTGATCCAATGGCTGAGGGACAACCTGAGGATGTTCGACCATGCCTCCGAGGTCGAGTCCCTGGCTCGCTCGGTGGAGGACAACGGCGACGTCTACTTCGTGCCCGCCTTCTCCGGCCTGTTCGCTCCCCACTGGCGTCCCGACGCCAGGGGGGTGATCACCGGCCTGACCCGATTCGCCAACCGCGGTCACATCGCACGTGCCGCGCTGGAATCGACGGCCTATCAGACGCGGGACGTCATCGAGGCGATGGTCTCCGACTCCGGGGTGCATCTGTCCGAGTTGAGGGTCGACGGTGGGATGACTGCCAACACCCTCCTGATGCAGTTCCAGGCCGACATCCTCGGCGTGCACGTGATCCGACCCAGAGTGGCTGAGACCACCGCCCTCGGCGCCGCCTACGGGGCCGGTCTGGCGGTGGGCTTCTGGTCGGGTCTGGACGAGATCCGGGGTCTGTGGGCGGAGGATGCGCGCTGGTCGCCGGAGATGGCGCCCGAGGAGCGCGATCGTCTTCACCGGCGCTGGCAACAGGCGGTGCGGAGATCCTTAGATTGGGTGTGACCTCCGGCATCGCACGGCACGTGGTGGAATGCGGTCATGTTTGAGGGATTCAGGCTGGAGACGATCGACACAGGCGAAGCGCAGATCCGGGTGCGGATCGGCGGTGAGGGGCCTCCACTTCTCCTCCTCCACGGCAACCCGCAGACCCACGTGATGTGGCACAAGGTTGCCCCATCATTGGCGGAGCACTTCACGGTGGTGACGCCCGACCTGCGTGGCTACGGGATGAGCTCCAAGCCGCCGTCGACACCGGATCATGCCCTCTATTCGAAGCGGGCGATGGCCGGCGACCAGCTCGCTGTCATGGGCGAGCTGGGGCACGACAGGTTCTTCGTCGCCGGGCACGACCGCGGGGGCCGGGTCGCCTACCGCCTGGCCCTGGACCATCCCGACGCCGTGATCAAGCTCGCCGTCCTCGACATCATCCCGACTGGCGAGGCCTTCGCCCGAGGCGGCCGCGAGTTCGGGCTCAGCCTGTATCACTGGTTCTTCTTCGCACAGCCATCGCCACTGCCGGAGAAGTTGATCGGATCCGACCCCGACTGGTTCTGGCGTTGGCACACCACCCGCGGCCCCGACACGGGTTTCTTCGACCCCGATGCCATCGAGGACTATCTGACCTGTTTTCGCAACCCCGAGACGATCCGTGGCATATGCGACGACTACCGCGCCGGCGCCACGATCGACTTCGAGCACGATCTCGCCGACAAGGACGCCGGGCGAAAGATCGAATGCCCGGTCCTAGTGCTGTGGGGGGCGAGGTCGAAACCCGCCACGTGGTATGACCCGCTGGCCGTGTGGGGCGAATGGGCGGACGACGTGCGCGGAAGGGCGCTGCCATGCGGCCACTACCTTCCAGAAGAGGCCCCGCAGGAAACGACGGAAGAGCTACTGCGGTTCTTCGCGAACTGAGGCCCACCGATAAGATCGAGACTGAGTCGAGGAGGACGGAATCTCAACGCCTGACATCCTGGCCTTGTCCAGGATCCTTCTGGTGCCTTTCATCATGGCGTTCACCCGATCGGAGCAGATCGAGAACGCCTTACTGATCGCGGCGTCTCTCTTCGCCATTGCCGCATTCACCGACTTCCTCGATGGCTACGTAGCCCGCA
>CAZRID010000414.1:0-2744 GCA_964600055.1 uncultured Acidimicrobiaceae bacterium | reverse complement strand
CTGTTCGTTGGCCTGGCTGCCACGGTCCTCACCATCCTGATCGGGTCGGTGGTGGGCATTGTGTCCGGGTTCGTCGGTGGGAGGCTCGACGCCTTCTTGATGCGGATCACCGAGTGGTTCCTGGTGATCCCGTTCCTTCCCCTGGCCATTGTCCTGGCTTCGGTCCTGGGACGATCGGTCTGGAACATCATCTTTGTCATCGGGGTCACCTCGTGGCCTTCGACGGCCCGCCTGCTCCGGGCTCAGGTATTGACGGTCAAACAGCGGCTCTTTGTCGATCGGGCTCGATCGCTGGGGGCAAGCGGCCCCTTCATCGTCTCTCATCACATCCTTCCCAACGTCAGCGGGCTGATCCTGGCCAACGCCACGCTGGCAGTCCCGATCTCGATCCTCACCGAGACGACGCTGGCGTTCCTGGGGCTCGGCGACCCGACGTCTGCTTCCTGGGGCAAGACCCTGGAGGAGGCGTTCGTCAATGGGGCGATGGCTCGCAATGCCTGGTGGTACTTCCTGCCGGCGGGTCTCGGCATCCTTGCCGTGGTCCTCGCCTTCACCCTGATCGGGCGCACCCTGGAAGAGATCGCCAACCCGAGACTGAGCAGGGGTAGATGAGCGAGCCAATGCTCTCGGTCCGCGACCTGGCCATCACCTATCACGGTCATGGTGGGGCGGTGCCCGCGGTACGGGGAGTGAGCTTCGACATCGAGAAGGGCGGGTCTCTGGGGCTGGCTGGTGAGTCCGGCTGTGGAAAGTCCACACTTGCCAACTCGCTGCTTCGCCTGCTCCCTCCCGGGACAGAGGTGACCGGGCAGATCACCCTCGACGGCAAGGATGTGCTCAATCTGTCACCCGGTGGTCTACGGGCCGTTCGCTGGACCTCCGGCGCCATCATCTTCCAGGGCGCGCTTCATGCCTTGAACCCGGTGCAGACCGTGGGAGATCAAATCACCGAGCCGATGCTCGTTCACGAGACGGCACGGTCCGAGTCTGCGGCCAAGGAGAAGGTCGTCGACCTCCTGAAGAGGGTTGGCCTGCCGGCCGCCCGCGCCGACTCCTATCCCCACCAGCTCTCGGGTGGTCAGCGTCAGCGTGTTCTGATCGCCATGGCGTTGGCCTGTGATCCCAATCTTCTCATCGCCGATGAGCCGACCACCGCCCTCGACCTGATGGTCCAGGCTCAGGTTCTGGCCCTCCTCGACGACCTGAAACAGGAGAGGGACCTGACTCTCCTCTTCATCACCCACGACCTCTCGGTCCTGACCTATGCCTGTCAGAGACTGGCGGTGATGTACGCAGGCCGGATCGTCGAAGAAGGACCGGCGTGGGATGTCTTCGCCAATGCCTCCCATCCCTACACGAGGGCACTGGCGGCCGCCTTCCCCACCATTGGAGACCGCTCATCCCGGATGGCCCCCTCGGGCCTCGGAGGCGACCCCCCGACGCCCGGCAATCTCCCGCAAGGCTGCCCGTTTCACCCGCGGTGTCCGCTCGCCGAGGAGGGTTGTCTCCCTGCCGAGCCGGAGCTTCGGATCTCGGGCGTCGGGAGAAGGGCCGCATGCATCCTGGTGTGACACCTCTCGTCGAGGTCGAGGACCTCCATGTGCATTTCGGGTCCGCGCGGGCGGTGGACGGAGCATCGCTCCAAGTAGGGCCCGGAGAGGTCCTGGCCCTGGTCGGCGAGTCCGGCTCGGGCAAGACGACATTGATTCGAGCAATCCAGGGCCTGCAGAAGCCGACTTCCGGGGAGATTCGGGTCGAGGGAATCCCGATCGACACCAAGACCAAACGGCCAATTCAGACCATCTTCGACAACCCGGCAGTCCAGATGGTCTTCCAGGACCCGACCGGTGCCCTCAACCCACGCCAGACCATCTACGAGATCGTTGCCGAGGGCTTGCGAATTCACGGCCAGCCGAAGGACGAGAAGGAATTGGTGGGACAGGCATTGTCACGGGCCGGTCTGCGGCCACCCGAGCGCTTCTTCGGTCTCTATCCCCACGAGATCTCGGGTGGCCAGCGCCAGAGGGTGGTCATCGCGGGGGCGATGGTGATGGAGCCGAGGCTTCTGCTCGCGGACGAGCCAGTAGCCAGCCTCGACGCCTCGATTCGAGGGGAGATCCTGGCCCTCATGCGCCGGCTGGTCGATGAGACCGGTCTCGCGATCCTGGTGGTCACCCATGACCTCGGCTTGGCCTGGAACATCGCCGACCGGGTGGCTGTCATGTATCTGGGGCGGATCGTCGAGACCGGGCCCACCGAGGAGATCCTTGGTCATCCCAAGCATCCGTACACCCGCGCCCTGCTCTCGGTGGTGCCCGAGACCAGGGAGATGGAACAGCAGATCCTGATCGGGGAGATCCCGGACCCGGCCCGGATCCCATCCGGCTGTCGTTTCCACCCCCGGTGCCCATTGCTCCAATCGGGCACCCTGTCACCCGAGATCGCCGCCCGCTGTCCCACTGACGACCCCGGCCCGGTCGCGGTAGGGGCCACATCTGCCGCCGCCTGCTGGGCTGTGACTGATTCTCGACCGGCCGTTTGACAGAACCCCCTCCGGCCCTTGCGGGCCACCTCCCCCTGCGGGGGAGGAAACATCGGGCTCTGTTTCTCCCCCCGCAGGGGGGAGTACGGCGCTAGCCGGGAGGGGGGATCTGAAGGCCCCTCCGCTTGAAGATCCCCCTCCGGCCCTGGCGGGCCACCTCCCCCTGCGGGGAGGAAACATCGGGCTCTGTTTCTCCCCCCGC
>CAZRID010000413.1:0-2748 GCA_964600055.1 uncultured Acidimicrobiaceae bacterium | reverse complement strand
GGCGAGGATCGTCTCCGGTTTGTCGTATTGCTCGACGATGCCCCCGACGTTGAGGACTGCCATGCGGTTTCCGAGGAAGATCGCCTCGTCGACGTCGTGGGTCACGAATACCACGGTCTTGCCCAGACGCTCCTGCAGATCATGGAATTCCTGCTGGAGATGCTTTCTCACGATGGGGTCCACCGCCCCGAAAGGCTCGTCCATCAAAAGAACCGGAGGGTCCGCGGCCAGAGCGCGGGCGACACCGACTCTCTGCTGCTGACCGCCGGAGAGCTCGGCCGGGTATCTGGCGAGCATCTCGGGCTCGAGACCGACTGTCTCCACCAACTCGGCAACGCGGTCATCGATCCGGGGCTGCTCCCAATCGAGAAGAGTGGGGACGGTTGCCATGTTCTGGGCGATGGTCCGGTGCGGGAAGAGGCCAATCTGTTGGATGACGTAGCCGATCGAGCGTCTCAACTCGTGGGCCGGGGTTGCCAACGCGTCCCGCCCGTCGATGAAGATCTTGCCCGAGGTCGGCTCGATGATCCGGTTGATCATCTTCAGGGTCGTGGTCTTGCCGCAGCCGGAGGGGCCAACGAGGGTCACGAACTCGCCATGCTCGACGTCGAGGTTCAAGCCGGAGACGGCCGGGCGGGCGCTCCCTGGGAACGTCTTGGTCACATCTTCGAGACGGATCATCGAGTCTTCGGCCAACTGATCTCCTTGACCCCCAGACCCTAGATTCGGTTCGGGTCAGCCGAGACCCTGGAGGAATCCGATCACCTCGTCGACGTACTGCTGACGATCGACGTCGAACGACTCGACATGGCCGGCACCCTCGACCTGTATCAGCTGGATCAGATCGGGATTGGCCTCCACCAGATCGAGACTCTCCTGAATTGGAACACTGAGGTCCGCGGTCCCATGATGGATGAGGACCGGCTGACGGATCGTCCTGTCGGCGTCGGCGATGTAATCGAGCTGTTTCCAGTTGACGCCGATCCGCAGCGATGTGAAGAATTTGGCCGTGGCCGACAGCGTGGGCGGGACATTGGCCGGGATCACGGGCAGCTCCCTCTGGCTGGCCTGATAGTCCACTGTCTGGCCGAGATTGGCATTGGGGGAATCCATCAGGGCCCCGATGACGACCTCACGCGGCTCCCGTGAGAGGAACGACACAGCGTGCGCGGCGCCCGTCGAAAACCCGCTGAGCACGAGTGCCTCGGCACCGTTGGCCAGTGCGTAGTCGGCCGCTGCCGAGACGTCCGCCCACTCGGTGGCGCCGTACTGGTAGTAGCCCGATGGGTCTTGGGGTTGACCTTCGTCGTTCCGGTAGGTGATCGAGAGCTGCGGGTACCCCGCGTCCTGCAGCGGGGCAAAGAGGGGCTCGGCCTCGGCAGGTGTGGCTCCCAACCCATGAATGTGGACGACCCACGTCGTCCCGTCGGCCGGGAGATACCAGGCATCCATCGATCCCAGAGGCGACTCGTACACCACTTCTTCGAGCTCGTAGTCACCCTGGACCATGGCGATCGGATCGGGCGCCGGCACGAAGCCGTCCTCGATCAACTCGTTGGAGAAGTACCAACCGCCGGCGACATGGAAGATGAGGGCAAGGCCGGCCAGCGTCCAGAAGGTGCCCCAGAGGAAGGTTCTCATTCTCACGGTGGTGATTCTGGCCGCATTCAGACGACAGGCAACGACAAACCGCCCACGAGGTGCTCATCGTGGTCCGTCACCGGGATCGGGTCACGGCCAAATGTGGGCTCGAGCTGCATGGCCTCGGCGATGGTCTCGTCGACTTTTGTCGAGACTGCCTCTTCCATGACCGAGCCCACCGCAGATGTGCCCGCGGTCTCCAGGCTTTCGCGTCGCACGAGCCCGATCAGCATCCCCTCGTCAGCCACGGCCAGAACTTTTTGTGGATGCAGGAGGAGCGTGTCATCGGCGAGACGCAGCGGGCTGACGAACACCGGGTCGCCCATCCAACGGAAAACCCGATCCGGGGCACTGCGCACCATGATCGCGCCCGCCGGAGCCTTGCTCCGCAGCCGAGCGCCGGGACCGAACCTCGACCGTTGCAGCCAGGAACCACCAGGGGCGCCCATCACCAGAAGACTGCCTTCGTCGAGTTGCTCCACCAGTTCGGCCATCCCCTCCACCGCTACTACCCGGCCGCCCATCTCGGGCAGGGAGAGCCCGATGTGAACCAGCAGCTCCTCGGCTTCCGCCGGGTCCACGCCAGGCCTGACCGCGGAGATCATCTCCGCCTCGACACCGAGACGCCGGCCGATCCTGGAGGCAGTCTCGGCCGCCAGGAATGAGTGGGGGCCACCGGCCACCGCCGAGACCACCCCGGTCACATTCTCGGGTTCGAAGTCGAGTGGCACGGCCACGTTCACCAAGTCGAAGGAGCCCGGGAGCCGGCGCGAGACCAAGAGGTCGGCGCGTTGGTTGATGCATTGCTCGACCAGGTCACCCGAAATGCGGTCGGGTGTCACGTCGGACAGGAGCTGGGCCAACTCGGAACATCCGTTCCCCCGAGTCCACACCACCTTCATCTCATTCCCCGCCGTTGGGGTCACCTCGGTCACTCCCTCCGTGTTCGGCAGCGGCTCACCTTGGAGCCGGCGCCCGACACCCTAAGCCATCCAACGAACCTTGTCACCGATCAGTTTCCCATCGTGACATCTCTAGTGCTCTGGCCAGTTACGTTGGCGATGTTCAGGGCGAGTCAGGGGCGTCGCTGGCAAGGACGCAGGACGA
>CAZRID010000412.1:0-2757 GCA_964600055.1 uncultured Acidimicrobiaceae bacterium | reverse complement strand
ATTGGTCACCATTCGGATCCGCCGTGTCTGCCACGTCTTGTTGGTCTGCTGGGCCTCTGCTGACACCTGGTTTCCTCGGCATGGACAGGGTCACACCAAACATGCCTACGTCACCTCCACCTCGGTCCCATCCACCCCGAATCGAAGCTCGAGCTGTTGCCAAGCCGTGCTGTTCGATGCTCTCTTCGACCAGATCGGTGAAGCGCCTGGCGTGGATCTGGGAGAGGTATCCGATCGGCATGTCATCGATCCGTACCTCTATCCCGTTTCCTTCGACAGACACCAACGCGGCTACCGCCTCGAGGTCGACTCCACCAAAACGACGGTGTCCGCCGGCCAGTGACAGGAGCTCGTCCTGGTGGAAGGACTCTCCGACGACTTCGACCGGGGCTTCTCCGCTGATTGTGACCGGCTCTCGTTTCCCGACCCATCCCTTCATTCGACTGCGAGGGGTCGCCCGGCGCGGTAGGCCGAGTTCAGAGAGGAGACGGCCGGTGCTGCCGCCGATTCGACAGGCAAAGCAATACCAACGGCAGCCATCGACATCGATGTGGAGCGACGGATGATGGTCGTCGTGGAACGGGCACAGGTAATGGGCTTCTCCGTCGGCCAGGTCGATCCCGGCCTTGGCCCATGCTTCTTGAAACTCTGCTCGCTCCTGAGCCGTTCGAATCGGAGCGTGCTGCTTCATGTCCTGTCTCCCGGCGCTCGGATCTTCCGCCAATTGGCTCACCCATTGCGGTAGCGGTGCCAGTTCCTGTGAGTAGTTCGACCATCGATATGACTGTCCCGAAGCGTGGCGGCTGGGTGGCGCGACGATCAACCCTCGTTCTGCTTTCAATTCGATGCCCACATCGAGCTCCACGGATGGGAGCTCCCGGTCTGGTCGGGCATACCAGAGATGTCTTCCGCCACCCCCGGTCTCGCTCTCCAGGGTGGGAGGAAGCCCCTCCAGGCGCGACAGCGGCTCATCGCCGCCGTGACGGGGGTCGATATCGATGGTCACCACGCCGGATACCGATCCCGTAACCACCCCAACATTCGCTTCCGGCCACAGGGTCCACCAGTGACGCACCTCATTCTCTGTGGCGGGCTGGCTCATCGCGTGCTCCCAACGGATGTGGGGGTGCTTGGCCGGGGACGGGCACTCCGCCCGTCCACAGGTGCAGGATCCGGAGGAACCCGCCGAGTGCATGGGAACCATCGACCATCCGCGTCGCGCATACAACAGGGCCCACTCGACCGGTCGCGATGGCGGAGGAGTCCCCACGTTTACGCCACCCTGCAATCAATGACCACGTTTTCGCCCCTCCGGCAGCTGGTGATGCTCAGGTCGAAGAATCGGTCGATGACACCCGCGTTAGTTGTGAAATGGCCTGAGGGATCACAGGTGAGGAAGGATCCACCTCTGGATTGGGTGAGGGGAACCAAGAGCTGGTCGGCCAGATGCACGCCGACCGCAATCCCCGAGTCCAAATAGCGGCGTGTCTTCGCCACTGCCCGAGAGGCGACCACTTCCGCAGGCAGTCCTCTTCTGCCGAATCCGGTGACCACCTCGGTGACCTGTTCGCTCTCCACGGCGAGGATGAGAGCGTTGCCCGGTCCGTCGGCGTCTATCGCCGAGGCTGTCAGCCACTCCTCGGGCCAGTCCAGCTCCTCGTCGACCACCGCCAGCTCCCGGTGTGCGACGGAAAGGGGAAGACGGGACACCAGCGCGCGGGCCCAGACAGAGCGGATCGTCCCCCGCTCGGGCAGGTCGAGACGCCTCCAGGTCGCGTTCCCGACCCAGGCCCGGACCTGACCGCCACCGACAGGGTAGAACCCGGGCCTTTCCAGGGACAAGGTCAGGTCGGCGCCCATCCGACGCAACAAGGGGGCGAAGCTGAGGTCGAGGAACTCGAACGGCGGTGCTCCCTCGTTGTGCGTTCCGCCCTCGATTATCAACTGGGACTCGCCGTCAGCGCTGAGCAGCGGGACGAGTACGGTCTGCAGGACC
Organism: uncultured Acidimicrobiaceae bacterium; assembly: GCA_964600055.1. Classification (GTDB taxonomy): domain Bacteria; phylum Actinomycetota; class Acidimicrobiia; order Spongiisociales; family ZC4RG35; genus JARDZU01. The sequence goes on along the minus strand of CAZRID010000412.1, from coordinate 761 downwards.
AGCCCGGTGCTTCCGGCTGTTCCGATGTCGAAGTGGTAGTCACCGGCCCGGACCTCGCCTGGCTCGAATGTCAGGGTCTCCGAGCCGAGGATGGCCGCTTCCGTCGCTGCGTTCGCGATCTCTGCCGCCGCTCTCACGGCAGCGAGGTGTTGGGGCAGCAGACCGGGTCTGTGACGTGCCGCCCGGATCTTCTCGATGGAAAACGGGACACCGGTGAGAAGCGAGCAGGCCAGGGCGGTCCTGAGGATCTGACCTCCACCCTCACCCTGCGAACCGTCTAACAGGAGCATCTTTGGCTGAATCTGGGTGCTGTCATCTAGCGTCCCAGATCTGCCCTCTTCGGCTTGGTCAACTCCAGGTAGTCACCCAGCGCCATGGTGATGGTTTCCGTGTGTGTACCTGCATTGAAGGTGATCCTGGGGCTGTCCAATCCATGATCGACCAGGATCGGAACGTCATACAGCGCCCCAAAGGGCGGTTCCGCCCCCGGTTCGCAGTCGGGAAACGACGCCGCGAACTCGTCCTCCTCGGCGAGACGCACGCTCTCCGCGCCCAGGGCTCTTTCGGCTTTCTCCAGATCGACCATCCTGTCTCCGGGAATCACAGCCATCACCAGCCGATCGCCGGCCATCAGCATGACCGCCTTCGCCATCCCCTTGCCGGCGATATGCCCGACCTCGGCCACTTCGCTGGTGGTGTAGGCCGAGGGATGTGTGTGCGTCTCGTAGCCGACACCATGCTCCATCAAGTACCTACGGACC
>CAZRID010000411.1:0-2761 GCA_964600055.1 uncultured Acidimicrobiaceae bacterium | reverse complement strand
CCAACTCCACCTTCGAGGGAGGAAAACTTCGCTTCTGTTTCTCCCCCCGGAGGGGGGAGTACCCCGAAGGGGGGAGGGGGTTTCTGGGTCCTCCCGCGTCAACCTTGCGAGGCGGTCAGGTCGGAGACTCTTCGTCGAGGAGTGTGACCTCGACCTCCCCCACCCGGCGCCCATCTGTGGACAGGACCTTCAACCGCCAGGTCTCGTCCTCGATCACATCTCCCCGGCGTGGCAGCCGGCCGAGACGATCCATCACCAGGCCACCAATGGTCTCGTAGTCACCACCCCCAGGGAGGTGGATTCCGTAGCGAGAGAGCTCGTCTGGCCGAACCGTGCCGGCGGCTACGATCCGGCCGCTCTGATCGACTGAGACCCGTTGCTCGCGGAGGTCGTGCTCATCGGAGATCTCCCCCACCAGCTCCTCGGCGATGTCCTCGAGAGTGATGATCCCGGCGGTGCTCCCGTGCTCATCCACCACGATTCCCAGATGACTGCGTGCCTTTCGCATCTCGGCGAGGACCGACCGCAACGGGGCGGTCTCGGGGACAACCAGGGCATCTCGGATCAGGTTCGGGCCCAGCGCCGTTTCCCGACTGTCGCCTTCGACAGCCATCAGATCCTTGACATGGACAAAGCCGAGGATGTCGTCCAGATCCCCGCCGTGGATCGGGATCCGCGAGTGCCCGCTGACCCTCATCACCTCTTGGACCCGGGACACGGTTGCCTCGGCAGGGGCAGTGATGACGTCGGGTCGGGGAACCATGGCCTCGGAGGCGTCGAGATCCCCGAAGATGATGGCCCCGGTGAGCAAACGGTGGGCGAAGTCCTCGATTACACCCTCCTTGCGCCCGGTGGCGATGATCATGGCCAGGTCTTCGGCCGAGTGCCCCACGTCCAGCGAGTCCTTGGGGTGAACCCGGAACAACGTGAGCACGCCGTTGGCGGTTCCGTTGAGGACGGCAATGAGCGGACGGAAGATCACGATGAATGACCGAAACGGGAGGGCCAATGTCAGGGCCGAGCGCTCCGGGCTGGAGATGGCGATGTTCTTGGGTGCCATCTCTCCGATGACCATGTGTAGGAAGACCACGATGAGAAGGGCGATGACCAGGGAAATGGCGTGGGTCACGTTCTCGGAGAAGGGAACGAAACCGAGGAGGTTCTCGAATATGCCGGCGACGGCGGGCTCGGCGACAGCTCCCAGGACCAGCGACGCCATCGTGATCCCAAGCTGTGCCGCGGCAAGGCTCAGCGAGAGGTTCTGATTTAGGCCGACCGCAATCTGGGCCGAGCGGCCTGGTGTTTGCTGGAGCACGTTGCGTCGGGCGGTGATGTACGCGAACTCGGCTGCAACGAAGAACCCGTTGGCCAGTAGCAAGAGGACCATCCAAAGGAGGGCGGGCCAGTTCACTCGCTCTCCTCATCCCGGTCGGTGTCCCTAGTGACTCGCACCTGGTCCACCCGATGGCCATCCATGACCAGGACTTCGAACGAAAAGTGCCCGACCCGAATCGTCTCTCCAATCTCGGGGAACCGCCCGAGCTGAGCCACCAGGTAGCCGCCGAGGGTCTCATATCGGCCCTCACTCCATTCGAACCCGACCAACTCCTCGACCTCATGTCGATGCAGCAGACCGGAGAGGACCTCGATCTCTTCTGTTCCAGCCTCCGGCTCCGACTCGGGGTCGTACTCGTCCTCGATGTCACCGAAGATCTCCTCGAGGAGGTCTTCGATGGTGACGATCCCGGCCGTGCCGCCGTACTCGTCGACCACTACCGCCATGCCCCGCCCTGCCCTCTGCAACTCACCGAGCAGGTACTCCAGCGTGCTCGACTCCGGGACTTGAAGGGCGGGTTGGACGATCTCCCCAACAGGCGTGACCGGGATTCGCGACTCGGGGACGGCGATGCTGTCTTTGACATGGACGATGCCGACGATGTCGTCGATACCTTCGTCGAAGACCGGGAACCGGGAGTGGCCTGTTGCCACCGAAGTCCTCCGCAGCTCCGCGATCGAGTCGTGCCGGCTGAGACCCACCACCGACACCCTGGGGACCATGGCATCGGCAGCCATTTTTTCCGTGAATGTGATCGCCCGGGTCAACAATTCGAGCTCTTCATCGTCGAGACGACCCTCCTCCCCCGATGAGCGAATCATCAATTCGAGCTCTTCCATCGAGCGGACCCCGGCCAACTCCTCGCGTGGCTCGATCCCCAGCCTCCGCACCGTCCAGTTTGCGGAACGATTGAGAAAGAGGATGAGACGGCGCAGCACCCGATTGACCATCTGCAACGGGATGGCGAACCAGACCGCCGATCTGTAGGGCCGGGCGATGGCGAGATTCTTGGGAACGAGCTCTCCGAACACCATGTGAGCAGCCGTCGCCAGAATCAGCGCAATGACCAGGGAAACGGCCAGGGACGACCTTTGGGGCACGAACGGGAGTGCGCTGATCAGCGGCTCGATGAGGGTCGCGACGGCGGGTTCGGCAATGGCGCCCAGGATCAGCGACGTGGCGGTTATTCCGAGCTGGGCACCAGAGAGCTCAAAGGAGAGGTTGCGCAGGGAGACGAGGATGCGCCGCGCTCTCCGGTCGCCTTCCTGCGCCCTCCGCTCCACTTGGCTTCGGTCGACGGCCACAATCGCAAACTCCGCCGCGACGAAAAAGCTGGTGAGCAGAATGAGCAGGACGACCGCGGCCAACCCGAGAAAGCTACTTATGCGTTGACTCCGGGCTCACGGTCCACTCAAGGATAAGCGG
>CAZRID010000410.1:0-2762 GCA_964600055.1 uncultured Acidimicrobiaceae bacterium | reverse complement strand
CGGGCAGCGGAACTCGAGCCGCTTGGCACCCGGAGCCTGCGAGTACTGCGGGATCCGGATCGCCGCCGACCGGTTCCGGCTCGAATACACCAGGTTCACGGGCGCCTCGTAGCCGGGCACGAGACGGTGATAGGAGTTGGTGGTCGGAGCGGCAAATGCCAGGACCGCGGGGGCGTGCTTGAGGAGGCCTCCGATGTACCACCGGGCCATATCGGAGAGGCCGGCGTATCCCGCCTCGTCGAAGAAGAGCGCCTCGCCGTCCTTCCACAGCGACTGGTGGGTATGCATTCCCGAGCCGTTGTCCTCGAAGATCGGCTTGGGCATGAACGTAACCGACTTGCCGTACTCCCACGCCGTGTTCTTGACGATGTACTTGTAGAGGGTGACGTTGTCCGCGGTGCGGAGCAGGGTGTCATACCGCATGTCGATCTCTGCCTGGCCGGCAGTGCCTACCTCGTGGTGCTGGACCTCGATCTCGATGCCCGCGTTCTCGAGGTTGGCCGTCATCTCGGAGCGAAGGTCCTGAAAGTGGTCGGTAGGCGGGACCGGGAAGTACCCCTCCTTGTACCGGGGCTTGTAACCGAGGTTTCCCCCCTCCTCGACAGCGCCCGAGTTCCAGGCACCCTCGACCGAGTCGAGGTAGTAATACCCGGAGTACTGGTTCTGACCGAAACGCACATCGTCGAAGATGTAGAACTCGGCCTCAGGCCCCCAATATGAGGTGTCGGCGATCCCGGTGCTGAGAAGATACTCCTCGGCCTTCTTCGCGATGTACCTCGGGTCACGGTCATATGGGCTCCCCGTGATCGGGTCGTGCACGAAGCAATAGAGGATCAAAGTTTTCCGGGCGCGGAACGGGTCGTCGATGGCAGTGCTCGGATCCGGGATCAGAAGCATGTCTGATTCCTGGATCTGCTGGAAACCCCGGATCGACGAGCCGTCGAAGCCAAAGCCGGCCTCGAAGGACTCTTCGGTCAGTTGCCTGACCGGGACGGTGAAATGCTGTACCTGCCCTGGCAGGTCACAGAAGCGAAGGTCGACGAACTCGTATCCCTGGTCGGCGACAAGGGACAAGACGTCGGCAGCCGTCTTGCTCACGGAAACTCCTCTCGGGTCGATTACCGGTCGTGAACGGGCATCTTTGTACCTCGCCAGCCGTTTCGCACCCGTTGCCGCAATGTGAACGCTGTGTTAATGAAGCTACCCTATTGCCGGCCGACTTTGCCCGAGACCGACCCCTACCCGGGGACCGGATGGATCGACCCAAACTCACAGTCTCGAGCAAACAGACGCCGGTCGGCCGGAGCTTCCACCGCGTTGTAACACGGTTCCTCCCCCAGGGAGCGAAGCGACGTTTCCTCCCCCAGCGAGCGTTAGGGGAGGTGGCCCGCAAGAGCCGGAAAGGGTCTTGGGGGAGGTGGCCCGTAAGGGTCGGAGGGGGTTCTTCGCGCTTGTGGCTTCAGATCCCCGCTCCCCCCTGCGGGGAGAAACGGTCGAGGTGTCGCCGCAGGCGACGGGGGGGCCATGATTGCCGCGGAGCGGGTAGCCGCCGGTCTCATAATCGAACTGTGCAGCGACTCTTCTACAAGAAGGACGCCGGGTCCCCTCTGGTCGAGGGTGCACCGGGTGACCTCCAGTCGCTCCGGTCCGACCCGGGCTTCGTCTGGCTCGATCTCCTCGCCGAGCCACCGGACAGGATCCGTGCCCTGAGCGCGATCTTCGATCTGGACCGGGCGTCGCTGGAGGAGGCGGTCGACATCTCGCTCCTACCCCGGATGGACGAGCACGAACGGTATGTGTTCGTTGTTCTGGACGGGCTCGTGATCGGGTCTGGCGAACGGCTCACCACGAGTGAGATCGACATCTTCATCGGGGTGGATTTCCTGGTCACCATCCATCGCGACCCGTTCCCGGCCCTCGAGTGGCTGCAGAAGTCCGACAACATGTCGAGCACGGTCAACCTGGACACCCCGGCTCACGTCACTGCCTTCATCGCTCAACTCGGCACCAGGCGCTATCTGCCCCTGATCGAGGCCCTCGACGATCGGATAGACGTCCTCGAAGACATGGCGATGGCCTCGGACCCCCGCACGCTCACCGAGGTTCACGCCCTGCGCAGGGATGTGGGTCTGATTCGAAGGAGCATCGCTCCACAGCGCGACGTGTTCAACGAGTTGGCGGAGAGCCTCCATCCTGCCATCGACGCCGCCGCCGCTCGAGCCTTTGACCGGGTCTTCGACCACCATCTGAAGATCGTCGATTCTCTGGACGGGGCCCGAGGCCTTCTCTCCTCGGTCATGGAGACACATCGGGGCGCGGTTGCTGATCAGACCAACATCATCGTGCGGATTCTCACCGTGTTCTCCGCCATCCTGCTTCCGATGTCGGTGATCGCCAGCATGTGGGGGATGAACTTCATCAACATTCCGTTTGCGAGGGAGGAATGGGGTTTTCTGGCCCTGGTCGGATTCATGCTGCTTCTCGGCCTGGGACTCTGGCTCTACTTCAGCCGACGGGGCTTCGTCGGCGGCCCCAAGCTGAGCGACCTGCCGAGATCGGTCGGACTGGGTCTCCTCCAGATCGGCGTGCTCCCGATCAAGGTGGTCTCGACCGGAGTGAAACATGTCGGTCGTATCGTCTACGGCCCCATCGACCAGGGCAACGATGCCGCCGAAAACGGGGAGTGACGACCGAACCGTCCGCTTCACCAAACCCTGACTACCGTCGCTCCACGTCATGCCAGCCACCGTCGTTTTGGGTGC
>CAZRID010000409.1:0-2762 GCA_964600055.1 uncultured Acidimicrobiaceae bacterium | reverse complement strand
CTCCCGGTCTGGCGATCAGGGCCGCCGCCAGAGCTCTGGGGTCGGTGGCGTCGACATAGACCCGACGGGGCTTGTCTGTCATCGCCGCCCTGATCGTTGCGACGTCGCCGACTGCTGCCAGTCGGCCGTCGACCATCGCCACCACGCGGTCGGAGACCCGCTCCACCTCGGCCAGGACATGGGACGAGACCAGGACAGTCCTCCCGGCGGCACCCAGCTCCTTGAATAGCGAGATAAGTTGCGCCCTCTGCACCGGATCTGCTCCGTTGAGTGGCTCGTCCAACAGGAGCACGTCCGGGTCGGAGACCAAGGCCGCGGCCACCTTGGCCCGCTGTCGCATCCCCTTGGAGAAACCACCGAGTGCCCGGTCGGCTGCGTCGACAAGGCCCACCGTCTCCAGGACCTTCTGGGCCCGGTCCTCCGGGTGGTCGATCCTGGCCAGGCGCGCCGCCAGTTGGACGAAGTCCCGGCCGCTCAGACGCTCGTAGACCGACTCGTCCTCCGGTACGAGAGAGATTCTGCGATAGATCTCGGTGTCCTGCCGCGGGTCGACACCGAGTATCCGCACCTCACCCTGGGACGGCCGCTGCAGACCGGCGATCACCCTGAGAAGGGTGGTCTTTCCCGCCCCATTCGGCCCGAGCAGGCCGGTGACTCCGGGTCGAAAGCCGATCGTGACCTCGCTGACAGCCACCTTGAGCCCGAACCATTTCGAGAGGTTGGTGACGACGATGGTGTCGGTCACGCCAGCCTCCGATATCGCCGGCGGACGAACCAGGCTGCCAGCACCACGAGTGCGACAATCACCACAACGGACACCCAGACCTCGAACCCCGCCAGCTCGGGCGCATAGTCGATGGTATCCCCGAACAGATGGTCCCTGATGATCCGCGGGTGGTGGTCGAGAGCGAGCAGTGAGACATACCGGGCGCCACCGAATGTGGCTTCGGCCACCCGGGTCGCAATCGCCCCACCTGCGAACAAGATGCCCAGGAACGAGGCGGCGGCGATTCCGGTGCGATCGATCACGGCCGAAAGGGCGAACACCACTGCCCCGTGGAGGGCGATAAACGCCGCCGTTGTCACCGGGACCTTCCACAGGATGTCCAGATTGGCCCCCAGATATGGGAGGAAGCCCTCGGTAGCGATCAGAGCTAGACCGAGATGGAGCACGACCTGAGGCACGATGTAGATGGCCCCGACCACAGTGGCGAAGGCTCCCACCTTCGATGTCAGATAGCCGTCGACCGTGAGGGGTCGGGAAAAGTAGACCGAGAGCACTCCCGTGGTCCGATCCGGGATCAACAGCTGAGGGCCGGCGAGGGCGATGAAGAGAAGGGAGATCCCCGAGTAGAAGTCGAAGAGTCCGCCGTAGGTCGGGATCTCCTGGCGGAGACTCTCCTCGATGTTCCCGATCGCCCAGTGGATGCCGATGAAGACCGCGGCGGCGATCAGTGCGATGGCGATCAGGGTCCACGGGAAGATCTTCTGGCGGGCCTTGCGTCCCAGACCCAGGACCCTTCGGACTCCGTCCTTGAACACCGCCCGTCGGGCCCCACGAGGCCCGAGTCGAGGCCCGTCATAGGTGCGGTAGCCGCGGTCGTAGATGACCTGGTCGGTCATGTGACGGGCTCCTTGCTCATGAAGAGGTCCTCGAGCGAGGCCGAGCCACGGATCATCCTCACCAGACCCGAGCCCGCTTGTGCGGCGGCGGCAACCACGATCTGTTCGATGCTCTCATCCCCGGGGCCCACAACGAGGCGAAGCCCGTCGACGACGACATCGATGCCTTTCTCCCTGATCCGGGCCGCAACCAGGTCGGCGTGATCGAGCACCTCGACCAGCACGGTGCCCAGCTTCTCGAATCCCTGGAGCGGCCCCGAGCGGAGCAACTTGCCGGCGTCGAGCATCACCACCCAGTCACAGGTCTGCTCGATGTCGGTGAGGACATGGGAGGAAACGATGACGTTGATGTCGAACCTGGCCAGACGCTTGATCAGCTCGAGCATCTGCACCCGGCCCTCGGGGTCGAGACCCGAGGCAGGCTCGTCGAGAAGCAGCAGGTCAGGGTCGTGGACAATGGCCTGGGCCAGCTTCACCCGTTGCTGCATACCGGTCGAGAAGTCACCCAGGAAGCGAAATCGCTCCTCTTCCAACCCGACGAGGAACAGAGTCTCCGAGGATCGCCGTCTCGCCTCACTCGGCGGCAGGCCTGCCAGTTGTGCGGCATACGAGACAAAGTCGGCCGCGGTCTGGTCCTTGGGGAGGCATTCGCCCTCGGGCATGTAGCCGATCCGCGAACGCACCACCAGAGGCTCTCGCTGCGGGTCGTGACCCAGCACACTCATCGACCCCGCTGTCGGATGGAGCAACCCGAGTGTGAGCCTGAGAAGGGTGGTCTTGCCCGCGCCGTTGGCTCCCACCAGCCCGGTGACCCCGGGCGGCACCTCCAGATCGAGGCCCTCGATGGCCACCACCTCGCCATAGTCGTGGGTGAGGTCGGAGACCTCTAAGACGTTGATCTAAGACCCCTCCGGCCCTGCGGGCCACCTCCCCCTTCGGGGGAGGAAACATGAGCAACGTTTCTCTCCCCGTAGGGGGGAGTACGGCGAAGCCGGGAGGGCTCTCGGCCACGCGTGGAGAGGATGTCCCCCTCCGGCCCTTGCGGGCCACCTCCCCCTTCGGGGGAGGAAACATGAGCAACGTTTCTCCCCCCGTAGGGGGGGGTACGGCGAAGCCGGGAGGGGGGATCTGGGCTCTCT
>CAZRID010000408.1:0-2769 GCA_964600055.1 uncultured Acidimicrobiaceae bacterium | reverse complement strand
ACGCTCCCATCTGCTCGATCTGAAGACACACCCGGCGCTTCGGGATCGACCGAGACGGGACCTTCGACGCCCGCGGTCGGTGCCGCAAGACCGCCCTTTCCGATCAACCTGCGTTGCCTCTGAACGCGACCTCATCAGGCCATCGGCGCCTGGCAATGCCAACCCGAAGGACAAGAAGAGACCCGGTGAGACTGGACGGTCAGGCAGCGTGATCGTGGTTGGCGTCTGGGGTGGTTGCGGTGGTTGCGTCTCGCTGGGCGTGGTCACCGTGGGTGCTGTGCGCGCCGCATCCGCCACGCCCGGTGTGCATCCACACCAACGCCCCTCCTATCAGGATCCAGGGCCAGTTGGCGGCAACGAACTCGATCATGTCATCACTCCTGTCGATTGGGGTCAACCAACAGCCCGCGGCAGTGGTGCATGCGGGGCCACAGCCACCGAGACGAGGTCGGGAGACATCCTGCCTGCGGGTCCGACCGCACACTGCGCGGCCCTGCTCCGGGTCATACTCCGGACACCGGGGGCGACCTCGAGCAGCTCAGGGCTGGCCACCTGCCAGTATGAGCGTTGCACGGTGCGTGCCAGTGGCCCGTGGGCGAAGAGCTCCACCGTAGCTGGCAGCAGCAGCCGGGGCGTTCGCAGCAGCCCGGCTTGGAGCCGTTCCAGCGTACGGTACTGCCAGCGTCGAGCCAGAACCTGACCCCGGTATGCCGCCAGAGCCCGGTCGAGGCTGACCTCGCCACGCAGCACCCGGGCCGCCTGCCGGCCTGCTTCTTGACCCCACACCAGCGCAGGGCGGATGCCCTCACCACTGAGCGGTAGGCACTGTCCGGCGGCGTCACCGACAACGAACACCGAACCGGCCACCGGGTCGCGGAGGCGAGACGGGAAGACACCGCCGTGCACCGACCGGGGCGGCAGGTCATCCTCGTCGACGAAGCGAGCCAGATCCGAACGCAACCGGTTGCCCCGTCCCAAGTAGGAGGCGACGCCTTCTCGGGTGTGGCCACCAGCAGGAAACGCCCAGAACATGCCGTCTTGACGCTCCTCGGGACGCACCCAGAATTCGAGATCGCAGCCGCCATGGCTGTGACGCAACTCGGCGCCGATGCTGCGACGAAGAGGATCGGGTGGTGGCGCGCCGTACTCCCGAGCCAGGAGCGCACGCCAGCCCGATGCGTCGATGAGCACCCTGCCACGGACACGCCGGTTCCCCAACACAAGCGCCCCGTCGGCTTCAACGCCAGCGAAGGTCGCAACCGCGGTCTCGACCCCATCCAGGCGGCTGGCCAGAATCTCGCACAGCGTGCGATAGTCGAAAGTGGCGAAAGGGTAACCGGGCTGAAACGTGATCCGCCGGCCCCCCGCATTGATGGCGACCTCCGGGTGGACCTGCTCCAGGGCATCCAGGGCGTCGAGGCGCTCGAGCACTGCAAGAAGGGTTCCACAGGCCGAGGTCTCACCCGTCCCCACCGGCTCCCGATCCACCAACAGTACCCGTCCCGCACCTTGCAGCTGGCTCGCCGCAGCCAGCCCAGCGAAGCTGGCCCCGATGATCACCGTATCGTAGATATCGACACCCTCTGCCATCACCATCACCCCTTGACCGTCCCAGCACCCGCTGGGGCCACGCCGACACCCGTCAACAAACGCCACACCTCGACGCCGGTTTCGACGCCCAACAACAGCCGGAACTCGTACCCAGTCATGATTACGACAACCTTCTCAACCTTTCAGCACCAACATACGCCTTCCAGTCGGCTGGAATGTCAAGGGGGCAAGTCGAGCACGCCGTGCTCCCCGACAGTGCACGTGAGCCGTCTCCCTAACCCAGCCACCCACTTCAACCGATCCCCACCCGCCTCGCCGGGCCGAGGCGTCGGATGCCCTTGACGCACGATCCGCAATCGCTCAGTGCGAGACAGTCGTTGGTCGCCTACACAGGACATGTTGCGACTCCGACCGCAGTCCGCGTATGGCCTCCATCGAAGACTCGCTCGTTGCCATCCGTCGCGCCCTCGACGCGGATGACTCCGAATCGCTGGATCAGGCGCTACGGCGCGTCGAGGAGGTCGGCGGGGCGATCGGCCGTCTGCAGGTGGGCTGTTGTGCCCCACTGGCGGGTGCCGCTGTAAACCGATGCGCTCTCCCATCTCAACACGATCCAGCTCGAGATTGCGAAGGAGCTGGGGTGCGCCCACTGACCCAGAGCCGGGCGGCTCGATGCATCGTCGCGGCCCTCCTCAGGGCGGGTAGGGCTCGAAGCCGTGGATGCGTTGTTGTTCCCGCACGAAGGCGACGATGGCCTCGACGTCTTCGCTGGACAGCCCTTCGATCGGCGGCATGTCGCCGAATCGCCAGTGGTGGGCTCGGGAGCCGGCCTGGACGGCGAAGAGGAACGCCCCGTCGGCGTGATGGTCGGGCTCGTACACCTTGGAGAGATGGGATGGTCCCTTGTCGGTGCCTCGCAGGTCGGCGCCGTGGCACTCAGCGCAGTTGGCGGCGTAGAGCTCCTCGCCGGCGGCCACCAGATCCGGATCCTGGATCGGAATGTCGACCTCCGAGCTGGCGCCTCCACACGCCGTCAGCAGTATCGACAGCGTCACCGCCCCTGTCGCAGCGACTTGTCTTCTTGCAGGCGACATGCCGGGTCGAAACTACCGGGAGGCGGCTTCTGTCTCCGCGGTACCGCCAGAAGGGAGGCGGAGGCCCTTGAGCAGGACGGCGTTGGTGGCGACGAGGAAGCTGGAGCCGGACATCGAGAGGGCG
>CAZRID010000407.1:0-2783 GCA_964600055.1 uncultured Acidimicrobiaceae bacterium | reverse complement strand
ATGGACCCCGACGAGATCATCGACGAGTACACCGGGTATGCGGAGCGTCTGAGGCCGCATGTCACCGACACTTCGCTTCTTCTTTGGGAGGGTATCCAGGCTGGAAAGCAGGTGCTGTTCGAGGGTGCCCAGGGCACCCTCCTCGACATCGATCACGGCACATATCCCTTCGTTACCTCCTCCAATCCAACTGCCGGAGGAGCGGCGGTCGGCTCGGGAATCGGTCCCAAGGCCCTGGACGAGGTCATCGGGGTGGCCAAGGCCTACATCTCCCGGGTCGGCACCGGCCCATTCCCGACCGAACTCCACGATGAGACCGGCGACATGATGATCGAGCTGGGCGGGGAGTACGGCACGGTGACCGGGCGACGGAGGAGATGTGGTTGGCTGGACCTGGTGGCCCTCAAATATGCCAACCGGGTCAACACCTTCACCAACCTTTTCCTGACCAAGCTCGACATTCTCTCCGCCTTCGACACCATCAAGGTGGCGACCGCCTACACCAGCGCCGGGGAGCGTTACGAGCACTTTCCGTCCCAGCAAAGCGTGCTCTATCACTGCGAGCCGGTGTACGACGAGCTTCCGGGATGGGGGGATGACATCACCGGGGTTCGCTCTTACGGGGATCTCCCAACCGAGGCACAGGCTTATATCGAGTACATCCAGGAATCGGTTGGAGTGTCGATCGGGTGGGTTTCGGTCGGTCCGGAGCGAAGCCAACTGATCGAGATCTCATGAAGGTCCTACTGGTCGGGAACGGTGGTCGGGAACATGCCCTCGGCTGGAAACTGGCGCTGTCGCCCCGGGTCAAGGAGTTGATCTCGCTCCCCGGGAACCCGGGTCTGGCACGACTGGGCGCCGTGGTCGAAGGGATCGCGCCCAGCGATGTTGGAGCGGTCGCAGCCATGGCCCGGATCCATGGGGTGGACCTGGTCGTGATCGGCCCGGAGGGCCCGTTGGCGGCCGGTGCGGCCGATGCCCTGACCGCCTTGGGCATCCCCGTCTTCGGCCCGACCCGCGCCGCAGCCAGGTTGGAGGCGTCCAAGGCCTACGCCAAAGAGGTCATGAACCGGGCCGGGGTGGCTACGGCGGGGTCGGAGTCGTTCACCGAGCCCGGCCCTGCGAAGGAACACCTCGGTCGCACCGAAGGGCCATTCGTGGTCAAGGCCGACGGTCTGGCCGCAGGCAAGGGCGTTCTCGTCACCAGGTCACGCGACGAGGCCGCCCGCTGGGTGGACCATTGTCTGGAGGGCGGCTTCGGGGCATCAGGGTTTTCGGTCCTCATCGAGGACTACGTGGATGGGCCCGAAGTGAGCGTCTTTGCGGTGTGCACCGAGACGGGCGCGGTCCCCTTGGCACCAGCCCGGGACTACAAGCGTCTGCTCGATGCCGATGAGGGCCCCAACACCGGTGGCATGGGCTCATACTCACCGGTCACCGATCTGCCTCCGGATCTGATCGGAGAGACGATGCGAACAGTCATCGAGCCCACGCTGGCCCAGATGGCGGATGACGGAGACCCATTCCGGGGTTTTCTCTATGCGGGTCTCGTGCTGACGACCGAGGGGCCAACGGTGCTCGAATTCAACGTGCGTCTCGGCGACCCCGAGACCCAGGCTGTCCTCCCCAGGATGACCTCTGACCTGATCGATGTGTTGGAAGGCGCAACGCCCCAATGGTCCGATGAGGCGACAGTCAACGTTGTCCTTGCCGCCAAGGGTTACCCCGAGTCGCCGATCGCCGGTGACGTGATCAGGGGGATCGACCGGATCCCAGACGACGTCCTGGTCTTCCATGCCGGTACCCGGCTCGACGGCAAGACGCTGCTGGTCGACGGAGGACGGGTCCTCAACCTCGTCGGCAGGGGACCGACCCTCGACGTGGCCAGGGCCCGGGTCTACGAAGCGGTCGAGTCGGTTCGTTGGCCGGGGATGCAGTTCCGAACCGACATCGCAGAAGACACTGTTCAGCCGTAGGCGTGGCGGAACATGAGGGCGATCCGGGATGGCGCCGTGGCCACTTTGGGGATGGTGTGCTCCCAGAGTCGTTGACATGCCCCACCCATGACCACGAGGTCGCCCCTTCCCAGGTCGAAGCTGGTCGACTCTCCGCCTCCTTTGGGTCGGATGTGAAAACGTCTCGGGCCGCCCAGGGACACGGTGGCCACGATCGAGTGGGGGCGCTCCCTGGCGATGCGGTCACCGTGCCAGGCGACCGAGTCGGCGCCGGTGCGGTACCACCCGGCGCTAACGCCGTCCATTCGGATCCCATAGCAATCGGAGAGCAACACGGTCATCTCCTCGAGGACCGGATGAGTGCCTGCGTCGACCTGGCCCACCAGCCGCGGGGTCCTCACCATCTTGTCGTACATGCGGACCTCGGGCTGTTGCCAACCCACCGTCTCGACCAGGAAGTCGTACAGCCTCGCATCCCCGGTAAGCCAGCCAGGGGCGAAGTCGAGCCAGGACTCGGCGTCGAGATCGATTCGCTCCAGAGTGGCGAAACCGGGGTCGGGCACCGGCTCACTCTCTCCGAAGAGCGAAGGTTGCAGTGGTTCGACGGCGAACATATGTTCGATGATAGTCGAGTTCGCAGGAAACGGGGCGGTGGGCGACTCAGGTACCGTCGGGGAACAATGAGTCACAAAGTCGCCATAGTCATGGGGTCCGGGACCGACCGACCCGTCATGGAGAAAGCAGCGCAAACCCTCGACACCTTCGGAATCGAGAGCGATATGAGGGTTCTGTCCGCTCACAAGACACCGGACCAGGCCCTCGAGTTCG
>CAZRID010000406.1:0-2788 GCA_964600055.1 uncultured Acidimicrobiaceae bacterium | reverse complement strand
GACATCATCATCGACGGCGGCAACTCGCTCTACACCGACACCGACCGTCGACAGAAGCTGGTCGAGGGTCAGGGCTATTTCTATTTGGGCATCGGCGTCTCCGGCGGGGAGGAGGGCGCCCGACATGGCCCATCGATCATGCCCGGCGGAAGTGACGAGGCCTGGCAACACGTCGAGCCCATGCTCAAAGGCATCGCAGCCAAAGCGCCCGACGGCAAGCCGTGCTGTGAGTGGATCGGCCCCGGTGGAGCGGGCCACTTCGTCAAGATGGTGCACAACGGCATCGAGTACGGCGACATGCAGGTGATCGCCGAGGCGTACGACCTGATGCGTCGTGGGATGAACCTGAGCCCCGAGGAGATGTCCAAGGTCTTCGCGCAATGGAACGAGGGAAGGTTGCGGTCCTATTTGGTCGAAATCACGAGCCAGATCCTCGCCACAGACCTCGAAGGCGGTCCGGTCGTCGACTTGATTCTCGACGCCGCCGGTCAGAAAGGAACCGGAAAATGGACAGTGATCTCATCGATGGAGCTGGGCCAGCCGACGAGTCTGGTCGCCGAGGCGGTGTACGCCCGCATCGTCAGCTCCGACCCCGAGGCGAGACAACGGGCGGCCCTGATCTACGACTCCCCGACCGGTTCCATGGGAGACCTTGCGACCGACGACGTCGAGAGCGCCCTGTACGCCTCGAAGATCGTCTCCTATGCCCAAGGGTTTCGCCTCATGCGTGCTGCTTCGGATGAGTTCGACTGGAACCTCGATCTGGGGACCATCGCTTCGATCTGGAGAGCCGGATGTATCATCCGCGCCGACTTCCTCGAGGACATCACTGCCGCCTATGTGAGAAGTCCCGAGCTCCCCGACATGATCGAGGATGACTTCTTCGCCAGAGCACTTGCTGAGGCAGAGGCCTCATGGCGCTCGGCTGTCGCCGGGGCGGTCAACGCAGGAATCCCTGCGCCGGCCTACTCCAGTGCCATCGCCTATTTGGATGCGATGCGCTCGGAGCGACTCCCCGCCAACCTGATCCAGGCCCAACGCGACTTCTTCGGTGCCCATACATTCGAACGGGTTGACCGCCCAAGGGGCGAGTTCTTCCATCACGAATGGGGGGGCGGCTAGCGCCGCCCCGTTCTACGTTTTACGTTCTACGTTCTACGTTTTACGTTCTGCATCTGGCGGGCGCGGTAGCTCCGGCCGACCGGCGTCTGTTTGGCCGAGGCTGCGAAAACGCGCCAGCCGAGAACCCGATGATGAGTGAGGGTGAGCCTCGGCCAAAGTCGGCCGGCAATCAGAGCAGCCGACCGGCGTCTGTTTGGCCGAGGCTGCGAAAACGCGCCAGCCGAGAACCCGAGGATGAGTGAGGGTGAGCCGAGGCCAAAGTCGGCCGGCAATCAGAGCAGCCGGCCGGCAATTAAACAGGCGGTGTTCCCGGGACTTCGATCTTCTCTCCGGCCTCGTACGAGGGATCGGCGGCATCGGCCTCTTCGACGTGTTGGCGTCGGATCCCCATCGTGAACAGGATCGCGTCGAGGTAGGGGACGGAAATCGCGGTGTCGGCCCGCTCCCTGACCACTGGCTTGGCGTTGAAGGCGATACCCAGACCGGCTATGGCCAGCATGTCGAGGTCATTGGCGCCGTCTCCGACGGCGACGACCTGCGAGAGGGGGATGCCCTCGGTCTCGGCGATCGTCTTGAGGAACAATGCCTTCCTGGGCCCGTCGACGAACTCACCGACCAGCTCCCCGGTCAGTACCCCGTCGACCATCTCCAACGTGTTCGACAACGAGTAATCGATGCCCAGGTCAGCCGCGAGCACATCAGTGAACCTGGTGAAACCGGCGGAAACGATGGCGGTCACCAATCCAAGCCGTTTCAGGGTGCGGATGAAGGTGCGTGCACCGCTGGTCAGGGTGATGTTCTCGTGGACACGGGTGATTGCGGTCTGATCCAAGCCCTTGAGCAGACCCACGCGCTCGCGTAACGCCCCCTCGAACTCGACCTCTCCGGTCAATGCCAATCGAGTCAACTCCGCAACCCGCTCCTCGACACCGGCTTCTCGCGCCAGCAGGTTGACCACTTCCTCCTGGATGAGGGTGGAGTCGACATCCATGACGACCATCCTCTTTGCCCTTCGCTCCAAACCCTCCCGCTGAATGGCCACGTCGATCGGCCTCTCTGCGGCGGCCCGGACGAGGTTCTCCCGCATCTGATCCAGATTCCCGTTGCCTACCACCAACTCGTAGCTGACCACCGGATAGCGAGACAACCTGAAGATGCGGTCTATGTTCCCTCCGGCGTCGGCGATGGCAGAAGCGACGGCGCCGAAATCCTCGGGCCCGACCCTCATCCCGATCACCGTTACCACGGACATCGGGCGGGTTGGCGTTGGGGCGTCGTCGACCACCTCGAATTCGACATGAAGACCTCGCTCCCAACCGAAGAAGAGCAGGTCCCGAACAGTCGCCCGCTCGCCCGTGACTCCGATCAGGACGTTGAGAGTCAGGCGGCCGCGGACGACGATCTGCTCGATGTCGTAGATCTCCACATCGGCGCTGGCCAGGAGATTCATCAACCCGGCCGATATTCCCGGGCCATCGGGCCCGTGAATCCCTACCAGGACAGTGGCACGATCACTCACACACTCAGGGTAAGCGGGTTGGCGATCAGTTCAATGTCAGCGCCTATTGGGAGAGCGAAGGATGGTCATTACGATTTAGCCCGTGCACCAAGACGGAGAGGGGCCAATTGTCCGACAACCAGTTTCGTCTGCCTCGAAGTGTGATCC
>CAZRID010000405.1:0-2806 GCA_964600055.1 uncultured Acidimicrobiaceae bacterium | reverse complement strand
TGACCTCCTCTGGGAAGGGCGGTGGCTCGGGCGACATGGCCACCAGCCGGTCGGCAAGATCTTTCATTCTCTGGTCGTCATATCCACTCATGACAGCCACTCCTCGAGATGTCTCCGTGCCCGGGCGAGGTGACGCTTTACCGCACCCGTGGAGACACCCATTTGTTGTGCGACCGCTTCGACCGGGAGATCAGCCCAGTAGGTCAGGAGAACGGCTGCCCTCTGCTGCATGGAGAGTCGTTCCACCGCCCGCAGGACATCGATGTCGATTTCCTGTGGCGGTGTTGATTCGGGTGCCGCCGTCTTCAGTTCCCTGAGACGGCGAGAAAGCGTGCTCCTGTGGTGATCTGTGGCCACGCTGAGCACTGCTCGATAGAGATAGGCCTTCTGGTTGGTCACCTCGGGCCAGTTCCTGGACGAAAAGGCCTTCAAGCAGGCATCGGTCACCACGTCGGCAGCGTCAAAAGGGCCCACCAGGCCAGTCGCGTACCTGGTGAGCTCGACGGCGTATGACCGATATGCCTGCTCGTTGTCCATCACACCTGTGGCGGTGATCATGCACGTAAGACGGAGCCGAACGGTGGATTGGGTGACATCCCTATCTGGAAGAAATCCCCACTCCCGGTTGGCTCGGAGGCATAGAGCGTTTAGGTTGGGCCGACGCGCCGGCAATAAAGCGGCTTGCCCTCATGCGAACTTCCCCACTATTCGGCCTTCTTGCTTTCGCCATCCTCGTGACGGCCTTGGCCGGAGTGCTCCGTTCAGATGAAGCGCCGGCGCTGTCCATCGAGTCGATTCGGGAGAGCGTGCCGATCAACTCGACCGCCGAAGCAACCTCAACTTCGACCAGGCCTGTAGTAGTGGCAGATCCGGTCGACCGGGAGCCGGACGTCGATGCATTGGGAATGGCGGTGGGCGACCTGGGGGTCACGACCACCACCGTGGCGTTGCCCGCCGAGACGAGTGCGAAGGCGCCGAACTCCAACCCCGCCCCACCGACCACACAACCCAAGGCCGTGGCCCCCACCACCACAGCACCTCCACCCGAAGCCAAAGCCGGCCCAAACGGCGAATTCGAATCTCAGTTCGCCTCAAAGATCAACGCTTTCCGCTCCAGCAACGGTCTCGCTGAACTGTCACGAGACGGCTCGCTCGATTCGGGGGCTAGAGCATGGGCGGAACGAATGGCCACCAAGGGTGGGCTGTCGCACTCGGACCTCGGCAGCCTTCTGCCTCCATGGTCGGCGGCCGGGGAGAACGTAGGGAGGGGTGGGTCGGTCAAGGGCGTGTTTGGCGCACTCGCGGAATCGAGCGGTCACAAGGCGAACATGCTCGGTGACTTCACCCACTTCGGCGTCGGGGTGTGGGTCGACTCCGACGGGACGATCTGGACCGCACACGTGTTCACCCGCTGACGGTCTCCGAAAAGCCATACTGGGGCGATGAAGGGCAAGGGCCCGGAGGCGGGCGCCCAAAATGCGTACACCCTTTCCACGCAGCGAGTCGTGCTCGAGACGCCGGCGGCCGAGGACGCCCCGACCCTCTACGAACTCGCCGGCGGAAAAGACAGGTCCGAGGTCACGGCCGGTTTAATTTTGGACGGGCCTGACGATGTGTCCCAGACCTTGGAGTTCGTCCAGCAATCAAGGACCGAGCCCTTCGACGAGTTCGGCCTCCAGTGGGCGATACGGGATCGAACCGGGACGTTGACCGGCGAGCTCGGGACCGCCATAGGCATGATCGGTGCCCGGCCCCGCGGCGAGCCGGGCCGCGGGGACGTCGGCTACTGGTTGGGCAAGGCTTATTGGGGCCCGGGCCCTCATGGGCGAAACCTTGATTGCGGTGCTCGATCTGTTGCTTCGGTGAGTTGGACCTGGTCAAAGTCGAGGCCGATGTCTTCGTTATCTACACCAGAAGCATCCGATTGGTAAAAGGCCTCGGGATGAGGCTGGAGGGGACAATCCGCTCGGCTCATTTCAAGAGCGGTTCGTGGATCGACACACATATCTACGGTCTACTTCGCAACGAATGGCTCGCCCACGAGGCACGATGACAGCTTGACCTCTTCTTGATGAACCGCTGAGGCGACCATGACCCGTCATCTCGGACACTGGTGTCAGGAATCAACCAGGAGGTCGATTGATGTACAGGAAGATGATCGGTGTGTTCACGGCGGTGGCTGCGGCCCTGCTCCTCGTTGGGGTGGCGTGGGCATCCGGTGATAGCAGCAGCGATGACGACTCGAGCTCCAGCTCGAGTGCCGGCGCGGTGACATCGGAGCCGAGCACCTCGGTGTCTGTCTCGAGCGACGTCACCAGCACAAGTCTCGACGACAACTCGTCGACGAGCACCAGCGTCGAGGACAACTCGAGGACGAGCATCAGCCTGGTGGACAGGTCATCCACCAGCACCACCATCGACTCGACGACCAGCACCAGTCTGGACGACGACTCGACGACCAGCACCAGCTTGGACGACGACTCGACGAGCACAACGCAAGACGACCACCAGACGGTGCCCATCACGACTGATCCCAGGACCTACAACGTGAATGGGGCAGGCGCCGTCACCCTGCAGGTGGTGGCCGGGCAACTCGTCCTGCTCGACGCAGGCGCTACAACAGGCTGGAGTCTCGAGGTGGACAAGGCCGACGGCCGGGAGATCAAGGTCGAGTTCGAGAGTGGAGACTCCGACGCCAAGTTCGAGGCCAAGCTCGACAACGGCGAGCTGAGGGTCAAGATCGAGCGCGATTAGTGCTCTGGCCGGTGACGTTGGCGATGTTCAGGGCGAGGCAGGGGCGGCGCTG
>CAZRID010000404.1:0-2831 GCA_964600055.1 uncultured Acidimicrobiaceae bacterium | reverse complement strand
GATGTCGTAGTAGAGATTGGCCAGATACTCCGACGGCAGACGATCGATGTGGCCCCGCAACTCGGGTCGGTGGCGGAAGGCTTGGTCGGTTCGGGCCGAGTAAAAGGGCAGATAGCCGCCACCGTGGATGAGAAGCATCTTCAGACCGGGATGACGCTCGAAGACACCCCCGAGGATCATCCGGGTCACAGCGAGTGTGGTGGAGAGCGGCATCCCGATCACATTGACCAGGTAGTAGTCGCTCATCCTTTTCGCCTCGGTGAAACCCGCCGGGTGGAGGATGACGACCAGGCCCAACTCCTCCAACACCTCCCAGACCGGCTCGAACATCGGGTCGTCGAGATCGAGACCGTTGACGTCGGCGCCGATCTCCACCGCCGGGAAACCGAGACCGGCCACACGTCTCGCCTCGCCCACCGCCGCCTCGGGGTGAGCGAGAGGCAGAGTTCCCACCCCCACGAATCGCTGGGGACTGAAGCCGACCACCTCGGCGATGCGCTCGTTCTGAAGCGTGGCGACCCGGGGCGCCAGTTCGGAATCTGCCCAGTAGAGGTAGTGGAACGGGGTCAGCGCCACCAACTGGACGTCGACGCCCATGGCGTCCATGTCGGCGAGGCGGGTCTGTGGGTCGTTGAACTTGTCGTGGGCCAACTCGTAGAACTCGTTGTTGAGCTCCTTGGTGACCGGCGACGAATAGAAGGTGCGGGGCTCGTCTTCCGGTTTCACATGGGGACGGGTCATCACCACCGACTCGGGGACCATCAGATGGCTGTGCACGTCGACGGTGCGGCTGGCGGGTTTGG
Source organism: uncultured Acidimicrobiaceae bacterium (assembly GCA_964600055.1). Classification (GTDB taxonomy): domain Bacteria; phylum Actinomycetota; class Acidimicrobiia; order Spongiisociales; family ZC4RG35; genus JARDZU01. Next base: position 2,028 of record CAZRID010000404.1, on the reverse strand, counting down.
CAGCCGTCGTCTCACCCCATGCCGCCACCCAGTCCGCGGGGCGATCGCCCGCTGGCTCGCTCATCCGTCCTCACCCGTCAAGTGATTTGCCCGATGCCCGCCCGGCGCCTGACTACCTCGGCCACCGACGAGTTGTCGAGGTCGGCGAGCCCGTTCTCTTCACCTTCGGCCAAAGCTGCCCGGGCCACCTGGGCGAGATCCATGGTCGCCCCGAGGTCGAGACCGTGCTCGACGATGAGACGGGCGTCCTTGTGACTCTGACGAAGTCGGGCGAATGGTTCCTCGTGATAGCCGGTGACCATGCGGTCGCCCCAGACATCCATCGCCTTGGAGTAGGCCAGCGAATCCTTGAGAACCTCGAGTGTGGTTTCGAGATCCATCCCGGCCAGCTCGGCGACCACCAGGGTCTCGGCCAGCACCATGCGATGAACGGTCAGGGCATGATTGACGATCAGCTTGATCCGCGATCCTGAGCCGACCTGCCCGACGTGATGATGGGAGCGGCCGATCGCCTCATAGATCGGCAGTCCCGCGAGGTAGGCATCCTCCGGCCCACCGACCATCACCACAAGGTCGCCTCGTTCGGCAACCTCGCTGTTCCCGCTCACCGTCGAATCGCAGTAGGTGATCCCGTGATCGAGAAGGGCGGCGGCTATCTCGACCGCGTCCCCGGGTCGCCCGGTGGTGGTGTCGTAGACATAGAGCGGGGAGACACCGGACCCGGCCAGACCATCTGCACCGAGGCAAACCTCCTTTGAGATGTCGGAGTTGGGAAGCGAGAGCAGGACTCCCCAGCACCCCTGCACCGCTTCGGCCGGCGATGCGGCCTCGATGCCCCCACGTCGGCCGAACTCGGAGGAGCGCTCAGGGTCGGGGTCGAAGCCCCGCAACTGATGTCCGGCGTCGAGGAGATGCCCCGACATGCGGGAGCCCATGAGGCCGAGCCCGATCACGGCCAGCGGTTGATCGGTCATCAGAACCCGTATAGCGCCGAGGGGTTGTCCACCAAGATCCGACGTCTCACGTCCTCGTCGGGCGCCCACAGTTGGAGCTGCTCGAGGAGATCGGCGTCGTTCGGCTGGTCTCCGAACTTGTTCGGATGCGGCCAATCGGTGGCCCACAACATGCGGTCCGGATTTGCCTCGATGAGAGCCCGGGCCATTGGAACCACCTCGGGCCATGGGGGAAGATCACCCACTCCGAGCCGGTTGGGGCCCGAGAGCTTCACCCACGTGTTGCCTTCCCGCACCAGGTCGAGTAACGCCCGGAACGGTGGATGGTCGACTCCCTTGATACCCGGCATGTAGGCGAAGTGGCCGATGGAGACAGGGGCGTCGAGCGAGCGGAGCACCGGGAGCAGATCCGGCAGTTCGTCACCGGCAAAGAGAAACTCAACGTGCCAACCCAGGGCGGCGATTCGCTTCGCGAGCGGCGGGACCTGATCCAGCTCAACAGGCATCCCGCCCACGTTGTCCAGGTTCAGCCGGATACCCCGCGCCCCCCGGCTGTGCATCTCCCCGAGCTGATCGTCGGTGACGTCTCCGGCGACAGCCACCACAACACGGGCCCGATCGGGAATCTGGTCGGCGGCGTCGAGAATCGCCGAGTTATCCGTCCCGTACACCGAGGGTTGGGTGAACACCACCCGTTCGATCCCGAGCTTCGCGTGCATCGCCAGCATGTCGTCCAGGGTCGACTCCGGCGGGTTGTATCCGCGATTGGCTATCAGCGGGTAGCCGTCGACGAAGACATGGGTATGACAGTCCACGGAGCCATGGGGAACGGCAAGATTCGCCCGACGCGTCTCACGGATTGGTGGGCGACACGTGGAAATCTCCGTCATCGCCTCAATCCCGAATGGGAATCGTGAGATGTCGGAGAGTGATCTCGATCAGACGGTCCACCTCGCCGGCGCGAACGGCCTCGATCATCTGATTGTGATCCCTTGTCGCCGTCTCCTTGAGGATCGGGCTCTTCCTCAGAGTGGCGCTGACAAAGACGACCTGTGTGTCCTGGAGACTCTTGATC
>CAZRID010000403.1:0-2834 GCA_964600055.1 uncultured Acidimicrobiaceae bacterium | reverse complement strand
AAGTACTCGGGTCTGACTCCGCCTCGAAACTCGAACGAGGCATCCTTGGCGTTGACCGCCGTCACCACGAACGCCGGGTGATCCATGTGAGCGACGGCGATCACCGGAGGACGAGCCTTTCTGCCCTTCTGGGTGATCAACAGGTTGCCGCCGCTGTCCCGGGTCAGCCTCAGGTCGTCACGGCGCCCGGCCCAGGACTCGACCCAGGAAACCACTTGGTGTTCCAGACCGGATGCGGTCGGGAGATGAGTGAGCTCGGCGAGCCACTTCTCGGCGGTGGTCTTCGAGGCCATCAGATCATTCTGTGAAGGGAATCCGTCGCATACGGCACAATTCCGTTCACAGAACGCAGGGTCAAACGTCGAAGGGGGTGTCGGTAAAGAAGTCGGCGGGCCGGCGCGACGGCTCAGATGTGGTCTTCTTCAGGCCAAGACGCTCGCGAACGGCCTCGTAGCCACCAGCTTCGAGCTCCTCGGCCAGCTCGGCGTCTCCCGAATCGACGATCCGCCCGTCGATCATTATGTGGATCCGGTCGGCCGTCAGGTATTTCAGAATGCGGTTGTAGTGCGTGATCATGACCACACCGAGGTCTGGAGACCGCATCCCCTCGACTGCCTCGGACACCTGCTTTATGGCATCGATGTCGAGACCCGAATCTATCTCATCGAGCAGGGCGACCCGGGGCCTGAGCACGGCCATCTGGAAGATCTCCGACCTCTTCTTCTCGCCTCCGGAGAGATCGTTGTTCAGCGACCGGTCTAAGAAACGGGTCATGTCGAACCGTTCGGCCTCGGCCTCGATCCGCTTCCGTGCCTCCTCTTCGCCGATGCCCCGCTCATCGGCCGCCTCGATCAGAAACTCCCGGAGCCGGACTCCAGGGACTTCAGTCGGATACTGAAAGCTCTGCAGAAGACCGAGACGGGCGCGTTCGTCGACCTTGAGTGACAGCAGGTCCCTGCCCTCGAGGGACGCCTCGCCCGAGACGAGATATCCCGCCTTCCCGGTCAGGACATGGCACAGGGTCGACTTGCCCGACCCGTTGGGCCCCATGATGGCGTGAAGCTCGCCGAAGGGGACCTGCAAGTCGAGCCCTTCGAGAATCTGCTTGTTGTCGACCGCGGCCGAGAGCCCCTGAACCTCGAGAGCTGTGCTCATGAGTCCTCCAGCATCAGGTAAACGGTTCCATCCTCGATCGAGACCGGGTAAGTGGGGACCGGTCTTGTGGCGGGCAATGACAACGCCTTGCCTGTCCTCAAGTCGAACTCCGAGCCGTGTCGAGGGCACTCGACCTCATGATCGAATACCTCACCTTCGGCGAGCGAGGCTTCCGCATGGGAGCACGTGTCGCCAATGGCGAACACTTCGTTGCCGATGCGGAACATCGCAACCCGCTCCTCGCCGATCGTGACCCGGATGCCTCGATCGCGGGGCAGGGTTTCGAGGGCGCCGATTTCGACCTTCATGCCACCCGACCCTCCTCCTGGGCAGTCACGAATCTCTTAAAGACCTCTTCGGACACCGGCGCCTCGAGGCCTTCGATCGGGAGCCGGTCGATTACCTCCTGGAAGAAGCCCCGAACCAGAAGCCTCTCCGCACGCTGCCGCGACAGGCCGCGGCTTTGCAGGTAGTACAGATACTCACCCTCCAACGGGCCAACCGAGGAGGCATGGCCACAAATCACGTCGTTGCACAAGATCTCGAGGTTCGGAACCGATTGAGCCTTTGCGTTCTCGGAGAGGACCAGGTTGCGGTTTGTCTCGAAGGTCGAGGTCCTGGTTGCATCCTTCTCGATCCTCAACAAGCCGGTGAAGACACTTTGGGCATCGTCTTCCACAGCACCCTTGAGAAAGACGTCCGATGTGGTGTTCTTGCCCTCATGGTCGATGACGACGCGGTAGTCGAGTGTCTGGTCTCCCTCACCGAAGTAGAGACCGACCACCTCTGAGGATGAGCCATTCCCGACGAGGTTCACTCCCAGATCGAGTCGTCCCAGCTTGGCGCCGAGCCCAACCTCTCCGATGCGTGAGGTCGCATCCCGGCCCAGCACGACGCGCTGATGCACAACCGAGGTCGCAGCATGGTCGAATCCCTGGACGGAGAGGAACCTCAACCTGCCCCCGTCGGCGATCTCGAGATCGATCTTGGGAACCACGAGAAGGCTGGCGCCCTCTGCCGATCCGTAAACGACGACGATCCTGGCTTCGGCGTTCTCGCCAACCCTGACGAACAGATGCGGGAAGGAGGCCGATCCCGGCGTCGTCGCCTGAATCTCGATCACCAGCGGTGTCTCCATCACGCGGTCCGGCTCCAACTCGACGAGCACCCCGTCGCTCGCAAACGCCGAGTGCGCAGCAGTCAGCTTGTTGTGGTCGACCGGGACAAGACTCGGGATTCCGGGGTCGACGTCCAGGTCTGAGAACCTTGTGACGGATGCGACGTCCGAACTGCTGTCCATGATCGATCCATCGACGATCAGAACTCGTCCGGAGCGGTCCGGCAGCGAGGCTACGAAGGGGCTCGGATCGAGCGGCGGGCCGGGTGCCTGAATCGGTGTGAGGTCGTCGAACGACAGGTCGAAATCGACGTAGCGCCAGTCTTCTTCGGCCCCGGTCGGCTCGGACAGACTGTTGAAGACCTCAAAGGCGGCTTCCATCTGAGCCGCCCGCCAGAGAGGGGCAGAAGACTTGATTTGGGCGAGGTTTTCTGAATCAAACAAGGTCAAAGAGTGCTCCGGACGGGACCAGGCGATGGTATTTCACCTATCTGGATAGTGCGAATTACCTGTTTCTCCGGCGCCAGCCGGGAGGGGGGATTCTGTTTCTCCCCCCACAAGG
>CAZRID010000402.1:0-2837 GCA_964600055.1 uncultured Acidimicrobiaceae bacterium | reverse complement strand
ACATCAAGCTGGCGATGAGCCATGTGGTTCCGGACCTGGTGCAGAAGCTGGTAAGAGGACAGGATCCACTTCATATCCTGGGAGACGGGCGCCAGACCAGGCACTACACCTACGGGGGGGATCTAGCGCGCGGCATCGTCGACGCAATGGAACATGGACGGGCACGAAACGACGACTTCAACCTGTCAACCGCCGAATCGACGACGGTCCTTGACCTTGCGCAGATGATCTGGGCCAAGGTTCGCGGCGCCGACGAGGCCTTCCGATACACCAGTGATCCGCCCTTCCAACACGACGTTCAGAAGCGAGTTCCGTCGACGACCAAAGCCAGGGACGTTCTCGGGTTTGAGGCGACAACCCGTCTGACAGAAATGCTCGATGAGGTAGTGCCTTGGGTGCAACAAGCGGTGGTCGACGGACGGATATAGAGGTGATAAGCAAGCCAGTGGTACCTCGGGCCAGGGCGGATCTCAATGACCTTGACAAGATGGCGCGAGACGATCAACTTTCTCGCCCGTCCCTCCCGGTCCTGGCGTTTCTTGCTCTTGTTGTCGGCATGCAACAAGGCATGAGCCCCGCACCCGCTGCTGCCCTCGTCGGGGTCGTACTGGTCGTTCTGGTGTACCTGCATCCGGATGCTGCCGGTAAGCTCTCGAGCCGCCCGCTCTATCTGGGCACCCTTCTGGCGCTCGGTACCCTGTGGGTAGCTGCACCGTCCTTCCTGCAGTTCCCCCATCCCCCCGACCTGCCCATTCTCGCCTTCGGGATCATCCCAGTCGCGATCGGGGTGTGGCTCGAAACCATCTCTCGGTTCGACCAGAAGCGGGTCCGGGCACTCCTGATCGCGGCCATAGCGGGGGTGGCATTGATCGGGGCAGCACTCATCATCTCGAGCAAGAACTTCGGAATCGACGTTCTGGTTCTGCATAAGGAAGCGGCAGCGGCCATCGCCGATGGCGTCTCGCCATATGGACCTGCAGTGAACGTCGCCAACGGGGCGCCGACGGCAGAGCCTGGCGCCAGGATCATCGGATACCCATATCCCCCGGTGATTGCCTTGGTCTTCTCGATCGGCGAGTGGTTGCTTGGCGAACCGCGGTGGGGCGGCCTGGCCGCCTGGGTAGCCGCTCTGGCCGTTCTGGCCGTTTGGGGGGTCGAGATTCGAAGCAGGGCCACAGTCCGTTTCGCTCTGCTTCTGATGCTGATCCCATGGCCCTTTCTGGTTCTAGCGGGGTTCACGGAGTCAGTGACCGTTGTGTTCCTGGCCCTGTCGGCGTCCCTCTGGCGCCAGCACCCGGTTGCCTCCTCGACCTTGCTTGGTCTGGCGCTCTCCACCAAGCAATACCTCCTGGTCCTGTTGCCGATACTCCTGTTCGCTCCGATCATGAGAGGGCGCCGAACGGTCGTGGCGTTGGGTGTTGCGGGCGCTGCGCTCATCCCGGCCTTGTTTCCCGACCCCGCCTCGGCCTGGGAGGCATTGATCGCATTTCACGTCGACACACTCCCCCGGTTCGACTCCCCGAACCTCATCGGCCTTTTTGCCTCACTGGGCTATGCGATCTCGATCCCTCCGGCGATAGGGCTGATTTCTGCTCTGATCGTGGCAGGAGTCATCGCAAAACACATCGCCAACCCATCGTCACTCTTTGCTGCCATAGCCTTGACCCTTTCGGTCTTCCTCTTTCTCATCAACCAGACCAATGCCAACTACTGGATCTTGATTCTGGTTCTTCTCGCCCTGACCCAAGGCGCCGGGGATGCCTCGAGCGACGAGCGGGATGCCCGAGTCAGCAGCGCTCAAATTGCTACTCGTTGATTCATCAGGTCGAGCATCCTCGAGCCGGGGCGTCGGGAATCTCGGCCGAGGATGGACGGACACCTTCGAGGACTGGCCGCTTTTGAGGGTGAAACGCGGCGACCTCAGGCCGTCGATTCGACGGGCCCCGCAAAGGCCTTCCGTCCAAAGACCAATACCAGGGCGGCCGACAACACCGGGGCCATCGCCCTGGTGATATTGAGTCCTCCGATCGTGACCGCCGGGTGAAGGATCAGCATCAAAGGCACGAAGCCAACCGTGGCCCAGGCCAACAGGCTCGGTCGTAGAACCGCCGAGGCAGTGATGACGACCGCGCAGAACACCACGAGGACCCCCAGGGCGAGATTCAAGCCACCGGTCGAGACCCAATTGGAGAGCCCCATCCAAAGACCCCGGAACGGGACAGCGAGGGTTTCTGATCCGGCGGGCTTCGGGAGGGTCTCCAGCCGCTGGCGAACCAACAGCCACCACAGGCCCCCTGCCAACGCCGGGGCCACGACCAGCCAAGGTCGGGGGCGGTGTTCGGTGAACCAGGTGAACGCGAAGGCACCAATCGCGACCAGCACCATGGTTTCACGGGCCAGGACCGCTCCGGCGAATAGAGCGGCACCGACCAACCATCGGTGTTCCTGGACGGCTACGAGACCCCAAACAGCCAACGCCCAACCCACCGCTGAACTGCCATCAATGGCCAATTCGAAAATCAAGCCCGGATTGAACGCGAAGGCCAATCCCAGCCAGCGCGACATTCCCATCGAGGCGGCCAGCCGTCCCAACCCCCAAGAGCCTGCACCCATGGCGAGGATATTGGTTACCACCAGGCCCCACAGAATCTGAGGCGGACTGAGGAGGCCGCCGAGTCCCGCTAGCACCGGATAGAGCATCCTCTGCGCCCGGTACATCGGGGAATCAAGAAATCCGAGGCCCGCGCCTGGATTCAGAAGCCATGGATCGTTGGCCTGCAAAAAGAAGTACTGACCGTCGTGGCCAGGCGGGTCCATCACAACCACCGGTCCGACCA
>CAZRID010000401.1:0-2840 GCA_964600055.1 uncultured Acidimicrobiaceae bacterium | reverse complement strand
TTTGGAGCCAAGGTCACCGGGGGGAACATGGAGCCTGGGGTGGCCCGAATGGACTTCGAGCTGGACGGGATCTCGGTCGAGTTCGGCCAGCAGGTGGAGCGGAAGCTCAACGAAGAGCTGACCAAGGGGTATCCGACCGAGGTGATCTACCTCGCCCGTCAGGAGGCGATGAAAGACCCGGACCTGATCCGGACCAAGGTGAATCTGATCCCGGAGTGGGTGGATGAGATCAGGGTCATCGACATCGTCGGGCTCGACCGTCAGGCCGACGGCGGCACCCATGTCGCCTCGACACTCGAGGTGGGCGAGGTGCGGGTGGTCAAGACCGAATCCAAGGGTAAGGCGAACAAGCGGATGAGGATCGAGCTCTCTCGCTAGCGTCCCGCTCACGAATCCAGCGAAAGGCACATCATGAGCGTCATCGTCGGGTATCTGTCATCCGAGCGCGGGAGGAAGGCCCTCGAGCTCGGCATCGAGGAGGCCAGGCTTCGGAACACCAGTCTTGTGGTGGTGCACTCACTGCGCGGTGCCGGCAAGGACGACGACGACGATGTGATCCAGAGCGATCGCGATCTCGACGCTCTCGAGGAGGCGCTCTCCGGCGAGGGCATCCCGTTCTCAGTCCATAACTATGTTCGCGGCAACGAGCCGGCTCAGGATGTGATCCAAGCCGCCGAGGACTTCGCTGGTGAGCTGATTGTGATCGGTCTTCGCCAACGGACCTCGGCCGGGAAGTTTCTGCTCGGGTCCAATGCTCACGACATCCTCATGAGCGCCCCCTGCCCCGTGCTAACAGTCCGGGTGGAGTGACCGCACGTTCTACGTTTTGCGTTCTACGTTCTACGCATGACGTACCACGTACAACGTAGAACGTATTGATCGACTTCATCCTCGGGCTGTTTCTCGCCGGGCTCCTGGTGCGAGGCTGGTTGCGCGGGTTCGTAAGGGAATCGCTGGACCTGGTCGGCCTGGTGGTCGGGCTCTGGGTTGCATTCCGTCTCAGCGGGCCGTTGGGGGAATTCCTCACCGATCGTTTCGGCGTGTCGCCCGAGGTGGCCACGGTCGGCGCCGGCGTCGTTCTCTTTCTCCTTTTTGGTGTCGCGATGAGCATCGCGGCGCACTATCTGTCCAAGGTGACGAGTCTTCCCGGGTTGAACCTGATCAACCGGTTGGGCGGGGCGGCGGTGGCTGCGGCCTATGGCATCGCCATCGTCCTCGTCGCGGTGAACGTGGCAAGGGTGCTCCCGGGGAACGGAGACCGATTCGAGGACTCGACGGTCGCCCAGGCCATCGCCGGCCCCGATGCGCTTCCCCAGCGGGTCTTCATGACATTGGCCGCAGACGCGGTCCTCGGCCCCCTGGCTTCGATTCAGGGCCTCTTTGGTGCCAACCGGGCGGTCCCCGAGGGAGACGAGGCCCTTGAAATCCCGCCGGCTGCGCCTGACGAGGTGCGTCAGGTGAGGGACGAGGCCGCCGGTGTCCTGGAGCGGGTCAACGAGTACCGCACCGGGCAGGGTCTGGCCGCTCTCGGCGAGAGCTCGAGCCTGGCCGAGGTGGCTGAGACCCGCGCCGTCGAGATGTACACCAGCGGCAGGATCTCGAGAGACCACCCACCCGGCGGCAATGTCGCCGACGACCTGGCTGCTGCCGGGATCCGGCTGGCGCGGGTGGGGGAGAACCTGGCGCTTGCCAGCAGCTCGCGGGCCGCCTTCGACGCCATGCTCGACTCGCCCACCGCCATCGCCCATTTCGACATCGCCTCCTACGACCGCGCCGGCATCTCCGTCGTCGACGGGCCCACCGGCCGTCTGGTGGTGATCGTGTTGGGCGGTTGATGCAGCGAACCTCAGGTTCCACGTTTCATATGTGAAACGAACCGTCTCAGGTTGAGGTGCGAACCCCCGCTTGTCCTGGTTGATGGTCGAAGCTGAGGCCAGTTGTTTCAGATGTGAAACGCAGAACCTCAGGTTCGCTGTATCAGACCGGGAGGGTTTGGGGGGTCTTGCGGGAGCCGGTGATGGCGACGAAGCCGACGCCGGCGAGCACCAGGCCGGCCCCGACCAGCTGGATCGGGGAGGGGTCCTCTCCGAAGATGATCACGCCCCAGACCATGGTGAGCACTGGTTGGAGAAGGATGATGGTGGCGGTCTCGACCGCGGGAAGCCGGGGCAAGGCGTAACCGATGAGCAGCCAGCCGGCCACCTGGGAGCTGAGGGCGAGAGCGAGCAGCCAACCATGGGCGGGCCAGGTCGGTGCGAAGTCGATTCCCCCGCCGATGCCACCCGCGATGAGCGCGGCCAATGCGGCGCCGGCCGTGGCTTCCATCAGGGGCCCCGCCGAGGGAGCCTGGATGTCGTTCGAGTTGCGGAGCCCGAGAATGAAGGCGGCGTAGAACAGCGCGGAGACCAGGGCAAACACCGTGCCGAGCAGCGGGTTCGATCCGAACGAGTCGCCCCGCCCGAGACCGCTGACAAGAGCCACGCCGAATAGCACGACCGGGATGGCGATGAAGATCTGTCGGCTTGGCCGCTCACCGAAGAAGAGCCAGGCTGCCACAGCGACGACGATCACCTGCGAGTTGGCGATAAGGGTGGACAAACCTGCGCCGATGTACTCGATCGAGATATGCCAGAACACCATGTCCAGCCCGAGAACGATGCCTGCTGCGAATGCGATGTATCGCTTGTTTCGGGTTCGCCCATCCTCGCCACGTCGCACCCACCAGATGACGAAGAGCACAGGGAGCGCATAGAAGGTGCGATAGAAAGCACCGGTGATCGGTGAGACGTCGGAGAGGCCGTACAGGATCGCGGAAAAGGAGATGGCCAGGGCGCCGGCCA
>CAZRID010000400.1:0-2851 GCA_964600055.1 uncultured Acidimicrobiaceae bacterium | reverse complement strand
GAGAGCTGCTCCACCCCGCGGATGATGGCGTGCTGGGCCTCGGTGGTGATATCCGCCCCCATGCGGGCCAGTTCGCCCACATAGCGGAATCGAGCGTCGTAGAGGTTCTCGGTGATGACCGAGGTACCGCTGGCAACGGAGAGCAGCGCGACCATCTGCGGCTGCATGTCGGTGTGAAACCCCGGGAAGGGAAGTGTCGCGAAGTCAACCGGCGCCGGACGCTCCGGCCCCCGAACCCGGAGCCAGCCGATGCCACGCTCCACCTCGCACCCGGCCTCCTCGAGCTTTCTCAGCTCCATGCGCAGATGTTCGGGGTCACAGCCGGTGATCGTGACATCGCCTTGGGTGATTGCCCCCGCCGCGGCGTAGGTGCCGGCCTCGAGCCGGTCGGGGATCACGTGGTGCTCGGCGGGTGAGAGCGTCTCGGCGCCACGGATGGTGACCAACGACGTCCCTCCACCGGTGATGTCGGCGCCCATCTCGACGAGTTGGGAGATCAGGTCCTCGATCTCAGGCTCGCGAGCAGCGTTGACGATGACAGTCTCCCCTTCAGCAAGGGCACCGGCGAACAGCAGGTTCTCGGTGGCTCCAACCGACGGGAAAGGAAGCTCGACCTCTGTGCCCTTGAGACGCCCGTCGACCCGGCCGACCAGCTCGCCGTGGACCAGCTCGAAGTCTGCACCCATCGACTCGAGCCCGTTCAGGTGCATGTCGATCGGCCTCGCTCCGAGGTCGTCGCCACCGGGAAGGGCGACCCGGGCCTCACCACAGCGGGCGAGCAGCGGACCGAGGACGACAATCGAGGCCCGCATCTGACGGACCAACTCGATCGGGGCCTCGGGCTTCAACTCGTCGGGTACCACAACCCAAAGCTCGTGGCCGTTCTGCTCGACATGGCAACCGGTGTGCTCGAGGACCCGGCACATCAGCGCGACATCGAGGATCGAGGGGACGTTGGTGAGACGATGACGGCCCGGTGCAAGTAGGGCCGAGACCATCTCCTTGAGGGCGGCGTTCTTAGCCCCGAGAACCCCGACGGTGCCCTGGAGACGCGCTCCACCCTCGACAACCACCTTGGACATTCAGGCGAATGTAGTTAGGTACGGCGCCAACCCATGCAGGCAACCCGACCCTGGCTACCCTGCCGGCCGAGATGAGAATCGCACTCGGCGCCGACCACGCCGGTTATTCAATGAAGGAGCACCTCTCCACATGGCTGGCCGAAGCGGGGCATGCCGTCTATGACCTCGGCACCCATTCTGCGGAACCGGTCGACTACCCCGACTACGCGGCGGCGGTGTCCCAGGCGGTGCTCGACGGCCGGGCTGATCGGGGAATCATCATTTGCGGGTCAGGGGCGGGAGCGGCCGTGGCTGCTAACAAGCTCCAAGGGATCAGAGCCTCGATCGCCCACGACACCTACACGGCCCACCAGATGGTGGAGCACGACGACGTAAACGTGCTCAGCCTCGGCTCGCGGGTCATCGGGCCGGCACTTGCCGAGGAATTGGTCACGACGTTCCTCGAGGCGCGCTTCACGCGTGAGGAGCGTCACGTGAGACGTCTCGAGAAGATCAGATCGCTCGAAGGCTGAGCGGATCCTCAGCCGGCCGAGGATTGAGCGATGGCGACCAACGCATCGAGCCCCTCGGTTCCGATCTCGCCCGAGAGCCTGCCCACGTTGTCGTTCTCCCCATCCAGGACCACGTAGAACGGCGTCCCGGCCATCCCGTAGTTGCCGGCGACGGTCCCGATCTCGTCATCCATGATCACCGGGGCGGTCCAGCCCTCCTCCTCCAACCACTCCTGTGGTGGCCAGTTGGGCCGCAGACGATCGGTTGAGGTGGCCACGGAGATCAGTTGGACGTCCTCGGGAAGGTTCCCGGCATCGACCCAATCCTGGATGACCGGGACCTCCGCCTGGCAATGGGGGCACCAATGAGCGAGGAACACCACGATCTTTGGGGTCCCGTCGGGCTCGATCGTCACCGGGTTATCGTTCCAGTCGGCCCCGGTCACGCTCGGTGCGGGCAAACCAACAGCGACGTCCTCGGTGCCCGCGGCGTACACCGGGAGCGGGTCGCCTACCACTGTTGGATCACCGAAGCCGATGCTCGCGTCGACCTCAGGCTCGGTCGCGATCGAGGCGGCGAGGGCGACTATGAGGCCGAGACCGACTACACCTCCAATGACCCACCACAGAGTGGCTTTGCTCTTTGGTGCCTGGGCTCCGGGCTTTGGTTTTGTCTTCTGACTCATTCTCCGGCTTTCGTGTAGAAGGCAAGCAAGACGGCGATAACGATAAACCCGGCGCCGGCCATAAATGGGAGGTCCATGAAGCCGAACATCTCGATGCTCCGAGCAGAGCAGGGGTTAACCGGGTCGCAGGAACCCCCTTCGAGGCTGGGGTAGAACTGGACCACGTTGTGATAGATGGAGATGGCGAGACCGATGAAGGCCAACGGCAGGGCATAGTACTTGACCACCACCTCCCGCCGGATTGCGCCAACCAGCAGGATCACTGCCAGCGGGTACATGGCGATCCGCTGGAACCAGCAGAGACGGCAGGGGACAAAATGGATCACCTCGGAGTAGATGAGTGATCCGACGGTGGCAACCAGCGCCACGATCCAGGCCAGCCATATGGCACTGCCCCCCAACAACGTGGCTGCCTCCGGTCCCTTGACCAGCCGATAAACCACCAGACCCACCGCTGCCACCAGAGCGACCAGGGTCAAGATGGCTAAGAAGTTGTTGTAGAAGAGGATGGACTGAGCCGACATTCGCCTTCCTGACTGGTAGTCCCGACCGGATTCGAACCGGCGTTTCCGGCTTGAAAGGCCGGCGTCCT
>CAZRID010000399.1:0-2866 GCA_964600055.1 uncultured Acidimicrobiaceae bacterium | reverse complement strand
GAGGGCATCCGGTACGTACAAGGGCTTCACATCAAGCGGGGCCGCATCGGTTTTGAGCGGCGTCCCTACTACGTCGAGGAGGAGTGGCACTCTGCTCACCCACGCACGGCGCTGAGACCGGGTGACGTCCTGATTGTGCAGACCGGGGACATCGGTCAAGTTGCGGTCGTTCCCGATGGATTCGGCCCGGCAAACTGTCATGCGTTGCTGATCGCCCGAGCCAATCCTGACCTCGTCAGCGGCATCTACCTGGGGATGTACTTCCAAAGCCGGTTCGGCTACAACTCGCTCGTTCGCGTGGCGACGGGGGCTCTTCACCCGCACCTGGAATTCGGAATCCGAGACGTGCCGGTGGTCGTCCCTCCGAGGTCAGTTCAGGGGAAAGTCGTCGACGAGGTCTTGCAGCGGCAGTCCAACATCGATCGATTGATGGCCAAGCTCACCCGCCAGATCGACCTTCTTACCGAGCGCCGGCAGGCACTCATCACTGCGGCCGTCACCGGCGAGCTCAACGTTGCCGAAAGCATCGTCGAGGTGGCGTCGTGATCAGGACCGTCCATCAGTTGAAGGTGACCTTGCGTCAGGTGAAACCGCCGGTGTGGCGGCGGGTCGTGGTGGAGTCGGATCTGACTTTGGGGGAACTTGCCCCGGTGTTGGAGGCGGCGATGCGGTGGCTGGGCGGCCACCTCCACGTTTTCGACGTGTGTGGCACACGGTACGGGACGCCGGATCCGGATTGGGGGATCGCCGATCTCGACGAGAACCGGTTCCGTCTCGACGACGTGCTCCCCAAGGTGGGGGTGAAGATGCGGTGGGACTACGACTTCGGCGACGGCTGGGAGCACGATGTGCTGGTGGAGGCGATCAGCATTCCCGAGCGTGGAGTCGAATACCCGCTGTGCCTGGCAGGTCGGCGAGCCTGCCCACCCGAGGACTGCGGCGGTCCGTCGGGCTATGCCGATCTGCGGGATGCTCTGGCGAAACCTGATCATGCCGAGCACGAGCATCTCCGCGAGTGGGCTCCGCTGGACTTCGATCCTGCCTCTTTCGACGTCGAGGAGACGACCGAGGGCATACGCTCGCCCGACCCCTCGAAGGTTGGGTGTAGTCCGTCGCAGGCGGCTCCAACTCGGACGCGAACGCGGTTTCCATAGAGACGAAAACGCGGTCTGAGTTGGGACGAAGTAGCGGTTAGTGATGGGACGATAGCGCGGTTTGGGTCTCTTCTGCACTAGCGTTGTGCCGTGATTCGGATTGGAGAACATGTCCCTCGGGACGCTGAGACGTTTGTCGGCATGCTGCTAGACGAGGAACCTGCGCTACTTCTCGAGGGCCCTCGCGGTTCGGGTAAGTCAACCTTGCTGCAGAGGTTCGTCGCGGAGCGCAACGGAATAATGCTCGATCTCGACGACGAGGAGACGCTTTCGGTGCTCCGCGAGGATGTGGCCACGCCGCTGATGACGCCGAGACTCGTCGTGATCGACGAGTTCCAGAAAGCGCCGGAGTTGTTGAGCGTCGTCAAAAGGGTCGTCGATCGTGAGGGCGGACCGGGGAGGTTCTTGCTGGCCGGCTCTGTGAGCGGGCGATTGCTGCCGCGGGGAACCGAGACTCTCACCGGCCGCGTTCACCGCTTGTACCTCCCGCCGCTTTCGGCCGCCGAGGTGTTCGGGGCATCCGAGCGCTGGCTGGCGGGGGTTCTCGATTCCAGTGAGGTTCCGATCGTGCGCTCCGATCAGCGCCGTCCGGAGGTCTTTGATGCGGTGGCGTCGGGTGGCTACCCCGGTGCTTTGCAGCGGAGCTCGCTGCGGCGGCGACGCAGGTGGTTCGAGGATTACCTCGCGTCGGTCGCGGATCGAGATCTTCCAGATGTGGTCGACGTACGTCGGCCCGGGGCAGTGGGACGGCTCTACCGGTTGCTTGCCGAGCGCACCGCAAGTCCTCCGGTCCTGGCGGAGCTTGGACATGCGCTCGAGCTGCATCCCAGCACCGTTCGGACCTACGTAGATCTTCTCGTTCGGTTGTACCTGGTTCACGAGCTTCCCGGGTGGACCATTGGCCTGTCGGCCAAGACGGGGAAACGTCCGAAGCTGCATGTCGCCGACACCGGACTGGCGTCGGCGACACTCGGGATGGATGCAGGTCGCCTCTCGCGCTCTCCGCTCGGTGGATCGTTTGTCGAGTCCTTTGTCGTCGCCGAGCTGTTCAAGCAGGCGGCGGTGATCGACGAATCCCTCATCTTCTCCCATTTTCGTGACCGATCCGGGGTTGAAGTGGATCTCATCATCGAACGGATCGATGGCAGCGTTATTGCCGTCGAGATCAAGTCCGGCGCCACAGTGAACAGGGCCGACGCCAAGGGATTGCGGTTTCTACGGGATCGCCTCGGGGATCGGTTCATCGCCGGCGTCCTATTCCACACCGGGCCGCTGACTGGTCGGCTCGACGATCGGATCTGGGCAACTCCGATTCCGGCGCTCTGGGGCGGCGGGCCGAGTTCCGACGAGAATGAGCCATCATGATTGCTGGGCCGGGCCAAGTCTTATTCCAGAGAAGTGCCGATTACTGGAATAGTGGCCTGACGTGGTCGTCGTTGTTCCAGTCCACTGGTTTGGGCCGAAAGGTGACCTGGTGAAACCGGACGAGGCGGCGTTCGAAACCCACATCGCCGACTGGCTTCGAGCGCCCGGTAGAAGGATCGGTAGAAGGCCCAGGGAGGTGCAGGCCAAGCCACTCGGATTGGGGTGTGAGGGTGGATTCGGGAATCTCGCCATGAGCCGGCTGGTTGGGTAGGATAATGTCATATCCCCCCAGTCGCTTCGGTGGCTGGGTGCGAGACCCGCCAGTTATGGCGGGTCTCTGCGTTTCT
>CAZRID010000398.1:0-2880 GCA_964600055.1 uncultured Acidimicrobiaceae bacterium | reverse complement strand
ATCCGTCTCCCGTATCGGTCATGCCACACTCGCCGGGACGGCGGCTACGGCCTGGTTTGCCACCGAGTCGCTGCGTGTCGCCACCGACGACCACCTCAGGTCGGGAGCCATCCTTGAGGCGGCCATCGCCGCCGCCCGCAGTGCTGGGGGACGGGTCAGCAGGCCCTCGAGTGCCGTCGCCATTGCTTTGGGATCCCTGTGTGGGACCACCAGACCTACTCCCTCTGAGAGCAGCTCGATGGCATGGGGAAAAGCAGTGGCGACCACCGGCAAGCCGGCCCCCAAGGCCTCCACCAGGACCCCCGAGGTGACTTGGGTCAGGGAGTCGTAGGGAAGGAGGGCTATGTCGATCTCCGCTATGAAAGCGCCCAACTGTTCGTTCGTCAGGTAGGCGCTCGACATCGTCACCATGTCGGCAACGCCCAAATCGGAGGCCAATGTCCACAGATGGTTACGGTAGGCCTCGCCCTCGGCCGCTAGCACGTTGGGATGCGTCGCACCCTGGATCACATAGCGGGGCAGCGGCCGGATATGCCGGAGACGGACCATGGCCTCGATGCCCCATTCAATGCCCTTTCCCGGTCCGAGCAGGCCCCAGGTGGCGATGATGGGACGGGTACCATGGTTGGGTTCCCCACTCCGCCGGAAGCCATGAGCGCCATGCGGGACCACCGTGACCTTGGCCGGATCGACGGAATGAGTGGCGAGGAGTCTTCTGCGGGCCGCTTGGGACATGACAACCAGTCGCTCGCTACGCCACGCCAGCCGTTCGACGATCTCGCCCTCCTCCGGTGTCGGTTCCACCAGCACGGTATGCAGAGTGGCGACCAACGGCACCGTGGTCAGTTCACACAGGTCCAGCACCCTCCGGCCGCTGTCGGGTCCGAAGATGCCGAACTCGTGCTGGACCCACATCACGTCGAAACCCTGCGCGACTCGGGCCACCTCCACCGGCCATGACCGGGAATGGGCCGCAGCCTCCACCACCACCTCGGCACCCACTGAGATCGTGTCGTCGCCCCGACTCTGCAGTCGGGCCACGCCCAGACCATCGGTGCTGTGCCTCACCTCCCCCAGGCTCCGTATGAGAGAGCGAGTAAAGGTGGCGATCCCACAACGCGTGAGGGGATAGGTGCTTACGAACAAAATGCGAGGATGTGGCATCCCGGCCTCCATTGACCTCTCCGGCAAGGCATTACTTGATAGACCGGGGCTCGGGGTAGCGACTGGGCCAAACAGTCCCTTGGAGGCCGGCGAACCGGCCCGTTCCGCTCCGATTTGATAAGGGAGGTCATCCTTACCTCGCCACCACCGACCGGACAAGAGCGGCACGGTCGGAGGCATCCCCACCCGTCACGACGCACCGAACCCGGAGAAAGCGGATCGGGCTGTGCCGGAAACACGTGTCACACCGGTCATAGGTATTCAACCGGGTGAAACAGCGCGGTACCACACAGACCCGTCCCAGTTCCAACCGGGCCGGCGCTGGGCCGACGCCATCGACCCGGCTCCTCCTCGCAGTCGATCGATCGGTCATCGAGGACACCGTCTGCAAGGTCATGCTCACACCGTACACCTTCCAGTCGCCTGGAATGTCAAGGGGGGTGTGGGCGTCGTGGTACCCAGCTTTGGCCAGAATGGAGTCGGCCACAGAGCATTCCCTCGGGCCCGACTGGCCTGACGGAACGGACTCGGCTCACCGGCGTGTGGTTCCGTATCCCATCCGCCACAGAGGTCAAGGTCAGCCTCCGCAGCACCTGTGGTATCGACCGGCTGGGTAGCCGTGGAGTCCCAGGCCGAGGCAAGGAAACGCCGACCCCACTACTGATGAGAGGCATGACGGCTTCTTCAGGCTCGACTCATGGGATGCCAGCCGCTGGAGACCATGGTTGCCGATCACCAAGGTGGCGAGCGTCCCCGTCTCCAGCGGGTGGGAGACTCACTCCCCGTTAGAGAGGCCAACCACCCGCGGCCACCTCGGCCAACCCCGAGTCGAGGTCGGTCCGGGGTGCCACCGCCATATCCTGACACCCGAACGAGGGAGCCAGGCGACGTCCACCGGCCGTGATTCCGCCGGGACTCTGAGCTCCCTCGACGGGACGAAACCAAACCGCCCGGGGCGAGACCCGGGCCCTGAGCTTGGCCACCGCTCTCCGATCGAGGCCGTCGCCGCAAATTGGCACACGGGACTTCACCCCAACCCGGTGGATCTACTCGCGTGTGAAGGCGTTGTCATCGAAACGGGACGCCAACGGCAATATGTCCGGCAGGTCCATGCGGGCCACGCCGATGCGGCTGTCGGCCATGCCGTAGTACACGTCGATCCGGCCCGGGAGGCCCAGGTCGGTGCGACGGTCGACGCCGGTCGGGAAGACCACATCCGACACCACACCTTGGCGCTCCTCGGGAAGCTCCGGGGAGAGGATTGGGGTCGGGGACCGGTAGGAGATGACCCGAGGATCGTGCCGGTCGAGGATCAGGACGGCCGCCGAATACCGCAGTCCGTGACGCTCAGCGCGGTCGCTGGACTCCGTCACACCGTGATATACGACCAGCCACCCGTATGACGTCAGAACCGGAGGTGCTCCACCTCCCACCTTCACGCTCTCCCACGGCGCTCTCGGCGCAGCCAGACGATGATTGGAGTGGAAGTGACAGAGATGATGGTAGGGATGATCTGCGGCGGCGTCGATGGGGCAGTATGAGATCCACATGCTCTCGCGGTCCAGGTCGACCGTCCTCGCCGCTGCGCGGGTGACGATCTCCTGCGGGTTGGTGCCCGGGAAAAGGGGCCGGTGGATCATGGCCATTGCCGGCCTGCCGTCCGGGTCGGGCACCGCCACCGGGAAGATCAGTCCGTCCTTGTTGTTGACCCCGTTG
>CAZRID010000397.1:0-2898 GCA_964600055.1 uncultured Acidimicrobiaceae bacterium | reverse complement strand
CCCTCGAGGCTTTCCGGGTTCTCCAGACTCGACAGGTCTCCTGGTTCCTTGCCCATGGCGATGGCTTTGACCACCCGCCGCATGATCTTGGCCGACCTCGTCTTCGGCAGGTCGGTGACCCATTGGATCGTCTTCGGTCGGAAGGCCTTCCCCAGGGTGTCGGTCACCGCGCTCTCGACGCTGGCGGTCAGCCCCTCATCCGGATCGATGTTCGGTGCGGCCACGACAAAAAGGGCGATCACCTCGCCCTTGAGCTCGTCGGGGACCCCTACCGCAGCAGCCATGACAACCTCGGGGAGGGCCACGGCCGCCGACTCGATCTCGGCGGGGCCAATCCGCTTCCCGGCGATATTGAGGGTGTCGTCGGATCTCCCGTGGAGGTACCAGAAACCGTCATCATCGACCGATGCCCAGTCACCGTGGACCCAGGTGTCGGGAAAACGGGCCCAGTAGGTCTCAAGGTAGCGGTCGGGCTCCTTCCAGAAGCCTCGCGTCATGCCCGGCCACGAGCCCCGTACCACCAACTCACCGACCTCACCCCGAAGCGGGTTCCCGTCGGGGTCATAGATGTCTGCGTCGAGCCCGAATGATGCTGAACCCAATGACGTTGGCTTCAGACCCTGGAGCAGGTTGACCCCGATGATGACGGCTCCGATCTCGGTCCCGCCCGAGATGTTGACGATCGGCCGGGTGCCCTGGCCGACCTCCTCGAACAGCCACCACCACGGGTCCGGGTTCCACGGCTCACCTGTCGAGCCGAATGTCTTCAGACTCGAAAGATCGTGCTTGCGAGCCTGCTCGGCGCCGTGGGGCTGGAGGGCGCGGATGAGAGTGGGTGAGATCCCCAGAAAGGTCACCCCCAGGTCGGCCACGACCTGCCAGAGCCGGTCCGGCCCCGGATAGTCGGGTGCTCCGTCATATGTCGCGAGGGCGGAGCCGTTGGCCAGACCTGCAATAACCATCCATGGCCCCATGATCCAGCCCATGTCGGTGGCCCACATCAGCACGTCGTCGCGTTTCAATTCGGCGTGAAAGGCGCCCTCGGCGGCGAGCTTGACCGTGAGCCCAGCCTGGACATGAACCGCACCTTTGGGGCGACCGGTGGTGCCCGAGGTGTATGCGATGAGCACCGGATCCTCGGTGCTGGTCCATGAGGGCTCCACCGACTCCGATCGGGGGACGATGTCGTGCCACCAGTGGTCACGCAGATCAATCATCGGAGTCGACTCACGAGCCGTGTAGTCGACGACGAGCAGATGGTCGAGGTCCCCGGCGACGGCTGCCGCCCGATCCGCCACCTCTTTCATCTCGACCAACTTCCCGCGGCGTTGGAAACCGTTGGCGCAGATCAAGACCTTTGGCTTCGGGTCTTCCAGCCGGGTGGCTACCGCTTCCGCGCCGTAGCCCGAGAACACGGGGATGAAAACGGCCCCGATGCGCGCTACCGCTAGCAGCGAGATGACGGCCTCCTGGCCCATGGGGAGAAAGACCGCCACCGCTTCACCCCGCTCGACACCCAGGGACCGCAGTGCCCCCGCAAGCCGGCTCACCTCGTCTCTGAGCTCTCCGAATGTCAGCTCGCGAATTTCCCCGGTCTCCTTCTCGGTCCGCAATGCGGTTCGGTCGGGATCGTCCTCCGCCCACCGGTCGACACATGCCCGGCTCAAGTTGAACGAGCCACCGACGAACCAGGTGGCCCAGGCATGCCCTCGGGAGGTATCGCGCACCGCCCGCCACGGCCGGTCGAAGGGGAGCCCCAGGAACTCGACCACGGCCTCCCAGAACCACTCCGGGTCCTGGGCCGAGCGGTGGCCCAACTCCTCGACGCTTTCGATCCCGTGAGCTCTCATGAAGGCCGCGGTGTTGGTGGCTGCGGCGCGCTCCTCCGATGGGCGCCAGACGACTTCGAAACTCATCACTCTCCTCGGGCGTGGTGTGGAGGCTAGAACGAGGCGCGCTCCACGGCGCCTCTGCTTATAGGCTCACACATTGATGACGAAGGCTTCCGACCGAATGGACAACCGACACTTCATGCGCCGTACCTTCGTCGTGGCCGGCGCGCTTCTCGCTACTGCTGCCGTCCTCTACCTCTTGTTCCGCATCCGCAGCCTGGTGCTCATGGTCTTCGTGTCGGTGTTCATCGCAGTCGCCATGGAGCCACCCGTTCACTACCTCACGAAGCGGGGATGGAGGAGGGGAGCGGCCACCGGCGTGGTCTTCGTCGTTGCATTCGCCCTGGTGGTGGTGTTCTTTGTCTCGCTGGCGCCGCTGTTCATCGATCAGATCAACGAACTCATCGATTCGTTGCCCGGCTACATCGAGTCGCTGACCCAGCTGGCTCAGGACTGGTTCGGCATCGAGCTGTCGACTGAGACACTCCAGCAGGAGGCCGCAGGACTGCCCGACATCATCGCGAATGCCGGTGGCACGATCCTGGGTGGGGTGGCCAACGTGACTGCCGGCGTCGCCGGTTTTCTCTTCTTCGCGACGACGGTGGCCCTCTTTTCCTTCTACATGGTGGCCGAGCTTCCCCAGTTGCAGAGGACGATTCTCTCCACGATGCCGGAGGAACGACAGCACGACGCACTTCATGTCTGGGACGTCGCCGTCGAGAAGATGGGGGGGTACATCTACTCGAGACTGATCCTTGCCCTGCTCAGCGCGACGCTGGCGTCGATCTTTCTCTCTTTCCTTGGTGTTCCCTTTGCGGTGCCGCTGGGGATCTGGGTTGGCGTCCTCAGCCAATTCATCCCGGTGATCGGCACCTACCTGGCCGCGATCCTGCCGGCCGTCGTCGCCTTGTCGGCGGAGGGCGTGGGCACGATGCTCTGGGTGCTCGTGTTCTTCGTCGGCTATCAGCAGGTGGAGAACTATCTGATCGCACCTCGAATCACCAAG
>CAZRID010000396.1:0-2906 GCA_964600055.1 uncultured Acidimicrobiaceae bacterium | reverse complement strand
TGCGGCAACGGGGTGCTGGTGAAACGGCTCGAGCTGGGGCAGCGTGGCCACGACGCCCCACTCAGGGAGCACATCCGCGAGGTGTCCGTCCTCCCAGAGGCTGTCGAAGATCGCTCTCCCACGTTCACCGGTCTCCAGTAGCCGGTCGAGATCGTCGATCGTTGGGGGCAAGTCGGGTTTGACCGACTCATTCGGACCGGCGATGTGAGACCAGACCCGCCGGGCGGCCGGCACCGGTCGGTCTTCCAGGATCTCTGGCCATTTGCGCTCGGCGAGACGGTCTATCGACTGCATGGCGGCCACCAGATCGCCCGCCGTCTCGAATGTGTCGCGTTCCAGCCAGCGCGCCACCGGCTCGCGCAATTCTGGCGAGAACACATCGTGCGCCCTGCCGGTGACGGCATGGAGTGCGTTGCGAACCCGGAGGAGGACCTCACGCGCTTGTTCTTCCTCTCGCTGATGCTGTGTGGAGAACCTGCCGATCAGCTCTTGGCGTCGACGCTCCCATCCGAAACCCTGCAGTGCCCGCAGACCGCCGCGGCCGGTCTTGATATCGACGGCCATCAGCCGATAAGGCGCTTCGGCCCGCCGGCTTCGCTCGGCATCCACCAGATAGCGGCGGAGGGGACGCGCCCGCGTCACCCGGGTAACGGCCCCCATTAGCTGTTCGAACAACTCTTCGGAACCGGCAACGAGACGACTGGTCAGGAGCGTTGTCTGGGTGTCGAACCTCTCTCGTGCGGCGTCCGAGGCCTCCCGGACCGTGCGCACGGAGTGGCCGACGCGGAGTTTGGCGTCCCAGAGGGGACGGAACAGGTCGGCTGCGGCGGCCGCGACGTCCCCGACGTCGTGGAGGAGCATCAGGTCGACGTCGGAGTACGGGCTGAGCTCGCCCCTGCCGTACCCTCCAAGGGCCACCACCGCCATCGGCGCCGCTCCCGGAGCAACCAGGGCCGACACCGTCCGGTCGAGGCTCGCGGTCAACGCCGCACACACTTCACGACCTCCGTGACCGATGCGATGCCGTCGCAGCGAGTCGCGGAGGTCGATGAAGTCGGAAAGGAACAGGTTCCCCAATTCAGATGGCGTCGGCACCCCTCTCACTGGTACGGATGCGTACCACGTCTTCGACAGCCACGACGACGATCTTGCCGTCGCCGATCTCCCCGGTGTGCGCCGCCGACTCGATCGCCGCTACCGCCGGCCCCGCCAACTCGTCGGTGACGATGACCTCCAGCCGCACTTTGGGCACGAACTCCACTTCATACTCGGCGCCCCGGTAGACCTCGGTCTGGCCTCCCTGCCGGCCGAAGCCTGAGACGTCGCTCACCGACATCCCGGAGACCCCGGCGGTCTTGAGGGAGTCCCGAACCTGCTCCAGCTTGAAGGGCTTGATGAAGGCGATGATCAGTTTCATTCCGCAGTCCTTTCGACCGTCGACCGTAGACGAGTCGTCGCTTCTTCTGGCTTCATCGGTTTCTCCAGTCAGTGCCCGGCAAGGGTGGCGCTGCCGCTGCTGTACGCCGCCTCTGCGTGCTCGGCCAGATCCAGGCCGCTGTCCTCAACCACATCGGAGACCCGAACACCGATCGTGGCCTTCAGGGCCAGCATGATCAATGTCGTCACCACGAAGCTGTAGACAATGACGGCGCCATTGGCCAGGGCTTGCTCACCGAGGAGTGTGAACCCACCGCCGTAGAACGCTCCCGCCAAGAACTCGCCACCGAAGAATTCCGGGTCGGCGAACAGACCGATGGCCAGGGAGCCGACGAGCCCACCCACGAAATGGACCCCTACGACGTCTAGGGCATCGTCATACCCGGCCTTGTTCTTCAACCCGACCGCGAAACAGCAGACGATGCCTGTGGCCAGCCCGATCAGGATGGGCGACATCCCGGCCACGAAACCCGCGCCGGGAGTTATGGCCACCAAACCGGCCACGATTCCAGACGCTACGCCGAGATTCGTGAAGTGGCCGTCTCGGAACCTCTCCACAAAACCCCACGACAGCCCGGCTGCCGCCGCCGCGAGGAAGGTGTCCATGAAGGCCTGCACCGCCTGGCCATTGGCCGCCAGGGCCGAGCCTGCGTTGAATCCGAACCAGCCGAACCAGAGGATCCCGGTACCCAACATCACCAAAGGCATCGAGTGCGGCGGGTGACCCTGGCCCGGCCAGCCCTTGCGCTTGCCCAACACCAGCACCGCGGCGAGTGCGGCGATACCTGCGTTCACATGGATAGCGGTGCCGCCTGCGAAGTCGAGTGCACCCCGGTCTCCGATCCAGCCCCCATAGACCCACTTGAAGACTGGGCTGAACACCAGAAGCAACCAGGCTGGGGCGAAGATCGCCCAAGCCGAGAACTTCATGCGATCGGCTACCGCGCCGGAGATAAGGGCCGGCGTAATCACGGCGAACATGCCCAGGAAGACGACTGTCAACAGAGCCGAACCGCCATCTTCGCCGGTTATGCCCATGCCACGTAGGAAGGCCATGTCGAGGTTGCCGACGAGGGCTCCCTCACCCGATTGCGCCAACGAGAAAGCCACGACCACCCAGACGATCGGGATCACGAGCAGACACCAGAAGTTCATCATCAACATGTTCAGAACGTTCCTCGTCCGGTCCATGCCTCCGTAGAACAGCGCCAGACCCGGTGTCATGAACAACACCAGGGCCGAAGAAGTCAACACCCACGCCGCATCACCAGTATCCATCAGCACTCCTCCTAAGCCGGGTTTGGTTGCGTTGCCGGAGCATCGTTCCGAGGCACTGTTTCAGCAGTGTTTCTGCTCGCGGAACAGGTCGTTAATACCCACGTCGCACTACCAGTAAGCGAAGGAGTAGACCCGGCAATATCGCCTCAAGGCTCGGTCAAGAGAGTGTCAAGACGGTGCTCAACGTCGAA
>CAZRID010000395.1:0-2907 GCA_964600055.1 uncultured Acidimicrobiaceae bacterium | reverse complement strand
GGGGGGAGGGGCCCGGAAGGGGCCGGAGGGGGACTCCTCCCAACACTCACTTCGTTCGCTGGGGGGAGAGAGCCATCTCCCGCCGAAACTTCTTCCAATCCGAGGCCTTGGTCGACCACAGGATGTCCGTGGCTATCTGGCCGAAGCCGACGAGGACCAGGAGCACAATCGCCCACGCCGGGAGGTCGGCAGCGAACGCCGCACCGAGGAAGGCAAACGGGAGGACCTTGGTGACGATGGCCCCGGCGGCATGCATCCAGGCGCGGGAGGTGGCTGGCGCCCGCAGATATGTGGAGTAGTCGACCTTCACCCCCGGCGTCGGGCGCCGAATTGACGCGGCGAACCAGTGGGTGAATCTCATCCCCATCAAGTAGCCGGCCACAAGATGAGCCAAGCCATGGGTGGTCACCAGGAGGATGCCGAACCCGACGAGAAAGACGATCCCGGCGGTGTTCCCCTCGAGCGAATATGCCCAGGCGATGGTGACCAGTCCGATCATGGTGCCACCGATCATGAGCACGTTGCCCAGCCACAGCGAAACCGTGACCAGGGCCCAACTCTTGAGCGCGGCCCGGTCGATCCTGGCGATGCGGTCGGCGTAGGTCTCGACCAGGGCCGGGTCACGCTTCACCGCGGCCACTGCCCTCCAGAAACCGGTGGGTGCGACGGGCAAGCCCGAGGCCACCGCCTCCTCGGCGGCTTCGAGTGTGACCTCGATCTGGCGGGCGTCCATCGCCACCATCTAAGTACGGTGCAGGGCCTGCAACCGGATCATCCGGTCCGGTGTTCTCTCTCATGATGGATGACCTGACAGCATCTCTGGCCGCCGACCTCGACGAGGCATTCCCCTCACTGGTGGAGAACGCCGGGCCCGGACTCTATTGGGGCCTGCGCCGTCTCTGTGGGGACCACCAGGAGGCCGAGGATCTGACCCAGGAGACCTTCATCCGCGCCTATCGGGCGCTGGGTGAGTTCAACCGGGACAGATTCGAGGAGCTGAGGCTGTCGCCATGGCTGTGGACGATCGCCCTCAACCTGGGGCGCAACCACCTCCGCAGCCGATCGCGGAGACCCACTTTCGTCGAGATGAGCGATCACGACATAGACGATCCTGAGTCACCTGACTCGGCGGCGTGGGACACGAGATTGAAGACCCTACCCACCCACCAGCGAAACGCGGTCGTGCTGCGCCACGTCGTGGGAATGGGAATCGCCGAGATCTCGGAGGCCACCGGTCGTCCCGAGGGCACGGTCAAGGCAGACATCCACCGCGGGCTGGGCAAACTGAGACAACTGATGGAGCAAGAAAGATGAGCATCGAGAATCAACTATCAGAATTGATCAACGGCCTACCCGACGGGATCTCGGAGGGGGTGGCCCTCGGCACCGGGCTCGCCGACGGTTTCGACCTCTTTCCCTCGCCGGTAGGGGATGTGATGGTGACCTTCAACATCGATGGAGTCTCCTCGGTCGACCTGGCGACAAAGGGATACGAGGAGAGATTCGCCGAGCGTCATCACCGACGTCTGCTTCGGGCTGAGCCCCCGTCGGTCTGGGGTGGCCACATCCCGGAGGCGATCGAGGCAGGGACACCGGGCAAGCTCCCTGTCGATCTCAGCTCGAGAACCCCGTTCCAGGCTCAGATCCTCCGGATCGCAGCCTCGATCCCCCGTGGTGAGGTACGCCCCTACGGCTGGTTGGCGCGCGAGGCCAACCGGCCCGGTGCAGCCCGGGCGGTGGGCTCGACCATGGCCCGCAACCCGGTCCCCCTCATCATCCCCTGTCACCGGGTTGTCCGCTCCGATGGCTCGATCGGTGAGTACTCGCTGGGTGGGCCAGATAACAAATGGGACCTCCTCAGCTACGAGGGCGTGGAGCCGGGTCGTCTCGTCGACCTGGCCGAGCATCATGTCCGGGTCCAGGGCAACCCCTCGACCCACATCTACTGCCACCCGACCTGCCGGATTATCCGCCGCTCCAAGACCGCGAATGTGGTCGACTTCACAACGACCACCGCAGCACGCTCGGCAGGATTTCGCCCCTGCCAGCTCTGCCGCCCCGGATGATCCCGAAATTGGGGTGAAACAGGGCGCCCAGCGCCCGATCCCACCCCAATTTCGGTCATGGCCCCGCTGGGGTACCCTCGCCATTGATGGACAACAACGGAATCGAACAGCTGGCGGTCAACACGATCAAGGCACTCGCCATGGATGCGGTGCAGAAGGCGAACAGCGGCCACCCGGGCATGCCGATGGGCATGGCGGACATCGCGGTCACCCTGTGGAGCCGGTTCCTCAAGGTCGACCCGAGCGCCCCCGACTGGCCCGACCGGGACCGATTCGTCGTCTCCAACGGGCACGGTTCGATGCTCCTCTATTCGCTGCTCCATCTCTCCGGGTTCCCGATGACCCTCGACGATTTGCGCGATTTCCGCCAGTGGGGCAGTCATACCGCCGGGCACCCCGAGATCAACCACAAGCTGGGGATCGAGATGACCACCGGCCCGCTTGGCCAGGGCTTCGCAAGCGGGGTCGGCATGGCCATCGCCGAGATGCACCTGCGGGCGAGGCTCGGTGAGGAGCTCGTCGACCATCGCACATTTGGGTTCGTCTCCGACGGCGACCTGATGGAAGGGGTCAGCGCAGAGGCCGGCTCCCTCGCCGGCCGCTTCGGCCTGGGCCGGCTCATCTATCTCTACGACGACAACGGCATCTCCATCGACGGCTCAACCGACATCACCTTCACCGAGGACGTGGTGAAGCGTTTCGACGCCCAGGGTTGGCACACTCAGGACATCGACGGGCACGACCGGGAAGCCATCGCCGAGGCGATAGAGGCGGCCATCGGCCTCGACGACCGGCCCTCTCTCGTCGTCTGCCACACCCACATCGCCGCCGGCGCCCCCCA
>CAZRID010000394.1:0-2908 GCA_964600055.1 uncultured Acidimicrobiaceae bacterium | reverse complement strand
AACTCACCGGAAGGCGCACCCGGTGGGGTCATGGTTCGAGTCCCCCCTCCGACACTGAACATGTGTTCGACCGCTCGAACCATCGCCCTCTGCGATCGGCGCAGTTGCTTGAACCTCCAAGAAATCCGCCAGTCTCGGCGGTGGTTGTCGTCCCCCCGCCTTTGCACATCCCTGGCTGCAGCATCACCGTCGACGCGGTCGCCTATGTGGCTTGAGCATCCAGGGCGGACAGACGAGCGATCAAGGAGACGGGGCCCGGCCCTGGGATCGGGCCGGGTTCGCGGCCGGATTCTCGGTACTCCAGCGGCTACGGTCAGGCTTTATGGCACATGATCAAGCGAAAAAGCCATAGGCCGCGCAGCTTCCGTCCTTCGTCGCCGGATCGTGACTTCTGAGTTGAAGGCCGGGACCCGACTCAGCCAGCTCGAGATCGGGACCGAATTCAAAATCTCGAGACACCACGTCCGTGAGGTGTTTCGCATCCTCCACGCGGAACGGCTCATCACGATGCAGCCCAACGTCGGCATCAAGGTTTCGCCGCTAGGCGTGCTCGACTTCGAAGAGGTGCATAACCTTCGCCTCCTGCTCGAGCCGATGCTCGCTCGTATGGCCGTCCCCACCCTCACCCGATCACAAATAGCCGCGCTGCGAGAGCTTCTCACCATCATGGCCGAGACCGACGACACCCATGTGTGGCTCGACGCCCACGAGCGCTTCCACGCTGTGATCTATCGCCAAGCGGGTCGCCCCTGGATGGTTCACAGGGTCGCCAGGTCGCCCGTCGATACCTGGAAATCCTTCACTCCGACATCGGATGGTCCAACCGGGTCGAAATTCACGCGGAGATCCTCGCAGCAGTGGAGGCGGGGGACTCTCTGCTCGTTGGAGAGTTGACGGCTCTCCATATGAGGGAGGCGCACGACCCCATCTTCCGTCACCTTTCCAAAATCGCGCTCGATCGTCCCGAGAACAGCAATGGAACTGCGGGCGCCGCCCTTTCTCTCATCGATCGAATTTGGGAGCGACCAGAGCTTGACGAAGAACAGGCCTCGGTGACCTCAAACGACCATGACCTGGCCGGGTCGCTCTGAATTCCGGTCGGACTTGCTGCGGATGGCTGACCGGAAGAAACAAACGCCAAGGACTCAACCCAGTGGCCTTGGAAAGTGGGTGGTCGGAGCCTTGCGACGGTTCGGAGGGTGCCAGCTACAAAGCCTGAGCCCGAGCAAGCGACCTCTAGCCCAGGGAGGTGTGCTCCCGTAGGGCGGGTAGGCTTTGCTCTTCTAGGCGGGCTCCGATCGCCAAAGGTATAGGGGCCGATCGCCTTAACGAAATCGGACTTCTGTCGTGTAACCATTGCCGCGTAAGCAAGGGAGGACGGGTCGTTGAAGCTGCGTCGTCGATCAATTTGGCGGAATGTTCAGGTGGGCGGGATTTTCCTGGCCCTGCTGATTGGTGCCTGTGGGTCGGGTTCCAGCGAGGCGATCATTGTGCGGGTCGATTATGACCATGACGAGTTCTCGACCCAGTTCATCCAATTCTTCCCGGATCGCATTCAGGTACATCCCGGCGACCAGGTGATATTCCGCCAGGACTGGACCGGCGAGGCCCATACCGTCACGTTGGGGACCGCGGTAAACGAGGTGTTGGCCGTCACCAGGCCGTTGTTCGAGGAATGGGGGGATGTGCCCGAGAATGAGATCCCTCCAGGGGTATTGGAAACGTATTTCGCGGCAGAGTGCTCATTGCCCGTTCTGTATGGATGCGAGGAGGGAGCCCCCGAGGATGAGGGGACGACCGAAGCGGCGGCGGAAGAGGCAGCTCAAGAGCCGGAGGGAGGGGAGCCCAACAATGAGATCGACGCGATCATCGCCCAGCCCTGCCTGGTGGAAAGTGGGCCGATGCCGGCTGTGGGGGCGTCCTGCCCTAGTCAGGAGCTGGGCGAGTTCGACGGGACCGAAACCTATTACAGCAGCGGGTTCATGGGTTTTGAGGTTGATGAGGACAACGTCTTCGAGTTGAACCTGTCCGACACCATCGCACCGGGCGCGTATGAGTTCTTTTGCGCGGTGCACGGTTCGTTCCAGAGCGGGACGATGACGGTGGTGCCCGCCGATCAGCCGATCCCATCCCCGAGTGAGGTCAATGCGCAGACCCGCCAGCAGCTGAACGAGGCGGTCGAGCCCTTCCGTCAGGTCTATGACGCGGCCACCGAAGGCCAGTTCGTGTTTGGAGGTGAGCAGTTCAGCGGAAACTTCAGCGGCCTGATGGACGACAGGGTGGAGGGCCTGCTCAACGAGTTCGTCCCGGAAACCATAGAGACGGCGGTTGGCGAGCCGGTGACCTGGCTTATGTTCGGACCCCATTCGATCAGTTTCGACGTGCCCGAGTATTTCCCCATCTACGAAGAGCAGGAAGATGGGACCGTCCGGTCAAACGAGGACATATACCTTCCCGCCGGGGGAGCACCCGAGCCTCCAGAGATGGACGGCCCGCCGGGGATCGCCGATTCTGATAAACCTCAGCCGATCATCGTCGACGGGGGTACCTGGGACGGGTCGGGTTTCTGGTCGTCAGGGGTCATGTTCAGCGATGCGTACATCCAGTACACCCTGCGATTCTCGACGCCTGGCACCTACCGGTACGCCTGCCTGATCCATCCCCCGATGGTCGGCACCGTCACCGTGACGGGCTGACCGTAGATTGCCGGCATTCCAAAAAAGTCGGTTGGACTCGATCGGTGCGGGCGGTCGGCCACCCATTCCGTACTTCTGCCAAGCCGCCCACGAACAATGCACTCACCGGAGCTATCCGTTGTCTGGTGATTGGTCGGTCAGGCTGCGATGAGATACGTTTTGGCGAGGGGTGGCGGTGTAGTTAGGTGATGTGTCGGTCCTCCGACACTCGA
>CAZRID010000393.1:0-2925 GCA_964600055.1 uncultured Acidimicrobiaceae bacterium | reverse complement strand
AAGCCGCTGGTCAGTTCCGATCCGTCGGCCTCGGCGTCGTCCGAGCCGTCTTCGGGTCCACCACCCTCGAAGAAGGTCGTAGGCGGCAGCTGGTGTTGATCCCCGGCCACGATCGCCTGGGGTGCCCTCAGCAACGCGGAGATGGCGTCAGCCGGGAGCACCTGACTGGCTTCATCGAATATCACGACATCAAAGACGGTTCGAGCTGGCATGGTTTGTGCGACAACCAAAGGTGACATCACCCAGCAGGGGCGGAGCGCCGTCAAGACATCCGGTGCCTGTTCGAAGAGACGGCGCAAGGGCAACAGACCCCTCTTGCGTTGCGACTGCGCCCGCACCAGCGTTTCCTGAGAAGGGAACTGATTGCGGACGAGCAATGCCCGCTCGGCTACGGCTCGTCGCACACGCTTGGCTGTTAGCTCGAGGTGTTCTCGGTCGTCCATCCGGAAACCGTCGGCACGTTGGTCGTGCAGGGTGGCATCGAAGTTGGCGAGCCGAGGGTCCGAGGACGTCACCGCCGTGCGTATCGATGACAACCAGGCGTAGTCGAATCGGGCGACGATCTCGTCTTGACGTGCGCCGGAACGAACTGCATCAAGCACGGGGTTCACATGGGCAGCAGCCAATGACTCCTCGAGCTGGTGGATTCGGGGCAGCCGAAAGAGGGTTTGCTGATCGCCAAGCAGCCGAGTTGTTTCATCCTTGATGGATTGGTGCGGCTCTTTCCTCAGGTCGCGGGTCACCAGAAATGCAGCGAGTGAGGCGAGTTGCTTGGTCAGCTGATCGAAGCCCTCCGTAACGGAGTCGAGCCGGGGAGGAAGCTGTGGCCGTCCTTGGCCACCCAGGCGGATCCACTCCTGGCGCTCTAGCTTGGCCTCTTCGGCAATCCGGTGAGCATCGCCTGCTCCCATCTTTTCGGCGATTGCCGTCGAGCTGATCGTCTTCTTGGCCGTCCTATAGGCAGCGTTAAAGAGCTGTGATGACATCCTCGGGAAGAAACCCCGGCTTGCCGGCTTGAGCGCCTTCGCCAGGACAGCTAGATCCAGTTCGTAGATCGACGGTTTTACCAATTGGAGAGTCGTTTCAACTTGCTTGAGGAGGCTTAGGACTTCCGTCCACGCCTCGACGCTGGCCGGAACGGCGAGTCCGGTCGCGCCAAGGACCGCATCGAGGTGACCGCTGACCTGGGGGAGCATGTCGGAATTGAGGTCTGAGACCAGATCCAAAGCCTGCCGGGCTCCGTCTGCGGTCGCGACCCGGGCCCCGGACCAAGGAGAGAGCCCCGAGTTGATCGGTCCGGTGAGCCCGGCCCATTCGTTCAACTCCTCCCGAACCCGCGACG
This sequence comes from uncultured Acidimicrobiaceae bacterium, assembly GCA_964600055.1. GTDB lineage: Bacteria > Actinomycetota > Acidimicrobiia > Spongiisociales > ZC4RG35 > JARDZU01. Next base: position 1,583 of record CAZRID010000393.1, on the reverse strand, counting down.
CCACCACCGAGCTGAGGTCGTTGAGCCTGGTGCCGACGAAGCGCAAGTCGCTCCGGTTTCTGTCGCCGAGGGCGATAAGTCCTTGATTGATCTCGAAGATGGAGACGCCCCAGGGATCTCGTTTCTCGTGCATAGCCTGGACGTGATTGTCGAGGGCAGCTCGGGCCTCTGACAGGCGTCGATGTAGATCAGACTGGTCGACGCTGGCGACCCGAGACATGTCAGCCATCGTCTGCCCCAACTCGGCGGCGAGCTGTTTCTTCGACGTGACACCACCGTGCAAGTCGAGAACGAGGTCCCCAAGGCCGGCGTGTCGCAGTCTCTTCGTAACTGCATCGATGGCGGCCCGCTTCTCAGCCACGAACAGGATTCGTTTGCCCTGGGCCGCCAGGGAGGTGATCAGGTTGGCGATTGTCTGCGATTTCCCGGTGCCGGGAGGACCCTGGATGATTAGAGGTTCGCCTCCCAGAGCGGCGTTGATGGCATGGTTCTGGGAAGCATCGGCATCCAGAATGAGGTGCTCGTCAGCCGGTGTCACCAGGTCCGGGAGCCGCGGGTCGAGGTTGGTCGCTCGCAACTCTCGGAGTGCTCCCTGAGCCTCCTCTACCCCGGCAATTGCAGAGATCAGGTCGTGTTCGGCCAGATTCTCCACATGGTTCTGAAGATCCTTGACCATGGGAAGCTTCGTGTAGGCGAATGTCCCGATGACGACCCTCGGCGTGACCGAGAAGGAGGGAACGCCGCTCGCGCGGGCAGTAAACTCGTCAAGAACTCGGTCGAGCGGTGGCAATGATCCCGAGGCTATTTCGAGCACGTCCGTGAGCGGTTGCTCGTCGATCGAGACTTTGAATTCGGTCGAAAGTAGGTGAAGGAGGGTGTCGTTGATGTCCCAATCACCATCGAGCGTCAGGTCAAAGTCGGCTTCAGCTGCGCCTCGGGGGTCGAGTTCGAGAGGACAGAGAAGGATCGGCGCTGCCGGAGTTGCCGAAGAGGTCGACGAGGCCCATGTGGCCATGCCGTAAGCCAGGAACAGGGTTCCGATGCCGCGTTCCTCGAACGCCTCGACTGACTTCTTATGGATGGTCGTGGCCGTCTTGTTGGCCTCGCTTGCTCGATCGGGCCGCTCGGGAGTCGACGGGAAGAGGCGAGACAGTCGAACCGTTCTTCCGTTGAGAAGTTCCGCTCGCATCTCGGGGTCAGCGTCGACCAGATCAAGGGTCCCCCGTCGCAGGGTCCGGTAGTAGAGAAGCTGGTTGCGACCCCCTAGGGGGATGAGTTGGTTGACCCAGGCCTGAACAGCAGCTCTGACCGCGGCTGTCCGAGGACTGTCGGGCTCGGCTGGGGGCTCTGACCGGCCGTCGCCCACCTCGGTAGGGCCCCACGACGGTCGTTCAAAGGGCTCAGAATCTGGGGTGCCGTCATTGGTTCGGTGGTCAGGGTCGCCAGGCAATGTCATAGGGACTTCCGCTCTTTCTAGCCTGGACGACCGACGGAATGTTCGCTACGGCGTCCGAAGGTGGACCGCCAGGACCAAATCCTGCGCTAATACCTGGTCTTTGATCGACTTCCAGTCTTCTTGAACG
>CAZRID010000392.1:0-2927 GCA_964600055.1 uncultured Acidimicrobiaceae bacterium | reverse complement strand
ACCAACTAATCGCGCATTCGTAAACCTCGCCGACCGCCACAGCCGACGTGATCCCTAACTAAGGCGCCCCGAGGATCTTGGCCGGAACTGCCCCTGCAGTAGGCGCCATCGTTGCCGCAGGAGATCCGAACAGGGGAGTCTCGTGTGGAGTACCGATCCCGAGGCTGTGTCCACGCCGCCTCAACGAGGCGAGCTCGTCGCTTGATGATCGCCCATAGGTCATAACCAGCCGCACTCATCGCCCCTACCTGGACTGCGAGACGATCGAGGCTTGCTGAATTCGACCAGCCGTTGTGTAGTGCCTCCTCAACACGAGTCCACGACGCTCCGCCGTCGTGGATTCGCAGCGTCTCCCTGATCGCTGGAATCGGCATCCTGAGCGACGGCGCCCATCCGCGTCGAGCGAACTCGGTGACGGCCCGCGCGACGGCCACGACTAGCTCTCTCTCGTCAGTCAAGAGTTTGGGCATCCGATCGGCGACATCCCCAGCAGGGTTCGCAGCGTCCAGAACGAAATTGGGTCGTCGACGACAGCCTGCCAAATCTGGAGGTCTTCGGGGGACGGACCGTGCCCGCGTCGTCGGATTTCTTCGACAATCTGCTCGAAGTCGCCGCCGGATTCGCTCATGCACAGAACCTGAGAGTCCCAGCTGTCACCGAGCAAGGACATTCCTGAACTGACGAACTACCGATGATCACTGCCGGAACCGACCGCTCCATATCGCCCTGTTCGGTAGCGGGTTCGCCCCATATCTGACACCGCACTAGATCGGCACATCCCGCCCGGCCAGCAACCTGAACTCGGGAGGGCGTGCACCTGGAACGGGTTCCGAGATGGAAGTAGAATCAGACAGCATGAGGCGGTTGGCTCAGAGCTTCTATCGCCTGGTTGGCCTGGCATTCGCATTGCTCGGCGCGTGGGTTCTCTTCATCAACGTCCTCGAGGTCAGCTACTCCGGTTGGATTCTTGTCTGGATACTTTCGGCTGGCTTCCTAGGTGCGCTCGGTGGAGTCCTCTTTCTCCTCAGCTTCGAGGGCCCTGCGAGGCTCAGAAATCGCCAGGTGCGACTTGTGGGATGGCTCGGGATTTTGTTTCTTGCCTTACTGCCATGGAGTTTCCAGTTTGTGATGTTGCCGTTGGCACTACTGCTTTTACCGGCGCTGAACCTGCGCCCCCATGTGACAGGCTCAACGTCACCGAAGGCGTGGTCGTAAGAGCCCCCGCGCGATATCAGCACTTATTGCTCGAGCCGCGGTATTGAGCCCCGCATGGTCAAGGCTACAGACCTTTTGCGGAGCCCAGCTTTGTCCGCCTGTGCGGTCGGGCACCAAGTACATGGGATGTCACGTCGCCAAACCTCCAGGCTCAGACGAGACCCAGCCTGACAAGATCGTTGTACTCAATCAGGTTCGTAGCGTGGCGGGCGATAGGCGACGCCGCCGGTGTTGATCACGAAGACACCCATCCGGTGTCGTCCTAAGGCCTCCACCAGGTCGGTGAGGTGGCGTTCGAGTAGGTCGGCGGCTTCCAGTTGATGGCATCTCAGGAACACGTGTCGGCCAAAAGTGAACTGCCGGCGCCGACGAGTGGCTTCGGCATCGTGAGTAATCAGAACCGCGTCGCGGCTATCGGCGTAGGCCGCGACAGCGTCATCATCGGCGCCACTGAGACCCGCGTCGACAATCGTCCAGCATTCGTGCCGGTGATTGCGAAGCAGCGATCCGACAGCTCGTGCATCTACATCCTCATCGAGGACGAAGCGCATCTAAGCAACCGATGTCAGCTGCGCCTCGGCCGCCTCGATGTCCTTCGCAGTCAGACTCGGGAACGCCTCCAGGATCTCGTCATGACTCTTACCGGCTTTGAGATACTCCGCGACGACCTCAACCGGCACCCGTGTGCCTTTGAACACGGGTTTTGAAGCTTGGACCTTGCGGCGCTTCTCGATGAGACCGGCGTCCCCGCTGCTCCGCTTGAGACGTCCCTGCACCCTCATCCGAATCTCTTCGAGATCGATGACTTGTGACAGCACACCTTGGAAGGGCTCCCGGGAGTCCTCCCACGAACCGTCGGGATGCTGGAAGACAACTCTGTCGCCCGACAGGGCAAAGCGCAGCTCACGCAGAGGAGCCTCGTAGCCCTGGCCGCGCAGATGCTCGATAATCCACCTGATGTGCTGCAGCGAGACCCCCTGCCTCCGCAGCTCGGAAGCAACCACTAACTCGACCAGGCGTGGCAGTGAATAGAGACGCACGACATTGCGCGGGCTGATTCTTCGCTCCACATCAGGAGCAATCAGATCCGTCTTCTCCCAGTAGCGGAGACGTTGACGGCTGATCGCTGCAACGCGAGCTGCCTGCACATCAGAAACCGCAGTGGTCATGTCGGTGGTCATCATTCTGGGTTCCTCAAGCCTGACATGTTTTAGGTTACCGGGCGTGGGTGACACGGCCAGACCAATCACACCCACGTTCTCGGCATTCGTTCGTTGACGACGAGCGTGGTGATGTCGGCTCTACTACATCCGGCACCGTTGACCTCGACGAAGGTGACCTTGTCGACCGTTTTGAGTGGTAGGGGTTCTCGGATGCCGACGATGCCCGGGACTGATCTGGACTGGTCCGATTATTGCCGGTGATCTGTCGTGGGGCACAGTGAGGTCTGCCACAGATCGAATATATTGATCGTTGATCGCGCCACAGTGGAATCCCTGATCCCCGAGCGTTAGGACCCCGACCGGTCAGCGCTGGGCCGCATTTGGGCCGCACCTGGGCCGCAACCGGGGTGAAATGGTGCAAAATGACGTGAGACGGTGAGAGGGTAAAAGGCCTGGTCAGGAGGCGATTCCGGCTGTTTCCCTAGGTCGTCAAAACCGTCCTGAACGGTTTAGGAAACCGGTGCTCTATCCCCTGAGCTACGAGGGCGT
>CAZRID010000391.1:0-2941 GCA_964600055.1 uncultured Acidimicrobiaceae bacterium | reverse complement strand
TGGCTCTTTCTCGAGTGATTCGTCTCGGCGATGCGGTCAGACCTGAACCTGGATGGCGTCGCCCTCGATCCGAACGGAGTATGCCGATACAGGCTCGATAGCCGGCGGTCTGCGCACCGCCCCGGTAGTGACGTCGAACTGGCTGCCGTGACAGGGACAGGTCACCGTGGTCTCCTCGAGTTCGCCCTCGGCCAGCGAGCACCCCATGTGGGTACATACGTCGCCAAAACCGTAAAGGGAGCCGCCTACGTTGGCGATGGCAACCCGGGTACCAGCGACCTCGAACTTGGCGAGTTCGCCCTCAGGGATGTCGCCGAGTTTAGCGACAGTCGCGAACTCAACCACTCTGCTGCTTCATCTCTCTTACGAGCCTACCTTTTGGTTTCGGGGCTGCCGACTAAATCGAAGTTGGTCACCCGACTCCCTCTTCGTGACCCTTGATGGTGGCCTTGAGGCTCTTCATCGCATCGCCCAGGCCATAAGTCTCAGGGTCTGGTGATCGCCCGCCAGCAGGCGGCCGCGACCCGGTCGAGCTCCGCTTCAGAGGGTTGGGAACCACCCGCCGCCAGCCGGACGGCAGGTCCGAACCCGAGGTCGAACAGGACTTCGAGTGGCAGGTCGGCCAGCAAGGGAGCCATGTCGGGGGCGGCGGCGGCCAGCAGCGGATCCTCGTCCTCGTCCGGAGTGGACGTGCCTCCTTGTTTGACAAGCGGCGAAACCTCCAGCTGAACCAGAAACCGGGCCCGGACCGGGTCTTCGGCGAGATGGGCGTAGACACCCTTCCAGATGGCGGCGAACCGAGCAGCGGGGGCCGCCGGTGACCCGGCGGCGAGGGCGGCCGCCTGGCCGAGGTTCCGCTTCTCCTCTCTATATGCCGCGAGCAGCAGCTCCTCCTTCGAGTCGTAATAGACGTAGGCGGTTCCGGTGGCGACGCCCGCCCTTTTGGCCACCGCGCTCATCCCTGCCCCGTGCAGCCCATGGTCGGCTACCAGCTCGACCAGTGCCCGCCGGACCCGTGCTGCCCGATCGACATTGTTGGTCTTCACTCCCGGACGGTCGACAGCGTCGACGCCACGTCGAGGGAGATACCCGTCTCGCGCTCCAAGACCTCCCAGAGGGTGTCGATCGCTGCTCGATCATGGGTCCGGGCCAGCAGCGGGCGACGCACCGGCGGCCCGAAGTTGACGAAGCGAGGGGTGTAGAGCTCGCCGCCCCGAGCCCGATGGTCGGTTGCGGCCCGAAGCTGGGGAAGGGCGCCCCGAGAGGGTGCCATCCCGGTCCGAGCGGCTAGCCATGCAAAGAAACGTTGGCTGGTACCGCCACCGGTTTCCCGAACGCTGTTGGGCTGGAGGTCGGTGTGAGCCAGCCCCGGGTGGGCCACCAGACTGCTCGCCTCGGCGTCGGCTATGTCCAAGCGTTGCTGGAGGCCGAGGGTGAAGTGGACGTTGGCGAGCTTGGACTGACCGTACGCACCCCAGGGGGTGTAGAGGCCGACAAGGTGCGGGTTGGCGGGATCGAGTGGCCGTCGGGTGTGCCTTCCGGTGCTGGTCACGTTGACGATCCTGGCGGCGTCTGCCCGCAGCAAGGGAGCAAGCAGCAAAGCGGTGAGGGCGAAATGCCCCAGATGGTTGACACCGAACTGCATCTCGAACCCATCGGCGGTGTGACTCTCTGGGATCCCCATGACACCGGCGTTGTTGATCAGAAAGTCGATCCGGGGACGGTGCTGGACTACCTGTTCGGCGAAGGAACGGATCGAGGCCAGCGAGGAGAGGTCGAGCCGGCGGACCTCCACAGAAGCATTTGTCATCTTCGCCCGGATGTCGGCTGCGGCGGCGACGGCCTTGTCCTGGTTGCGGGCGGCCATGATCACATGGGCCCCCTTGCCGGCGAGCGCACGGGCTGTCTCCAGGCCGAGACCACCGTTGGCCCCGGTGACCACCGCTACCCGCCCCGTCTGATCAGGGATGTCTGCTGCCGTCCAGCTCATGGGCCCTCCTTGTCTCGCGCAATGGCCCCGCCCACCGTGGTCCGAGGCGAGGACCAAATGAATGAATGCTCATTCATTGTTACCCATCGTTCAGTACCCGTCAAGAAGACAAGAGGGGTTGAGGGTGGCCTTTCTCTCCCCCGTCGACCGACGACTTTCCTCAGCCCGCGTCGCTGACCCGCAGCGCCGGAAACGTGCTTGCCAAACCGGGGGCATGCACCTGGAACAACTCCTCGATGCCGGGCAGCCCAGGGAGTTGGAACACGCCGAGACTGTTGACTTCGACGTCATCGGCCAATGACTCGCCCAACACTTCCCTTGTCGGGTTGGTGATCAGGATCTGGCCACCATGACCTGCTGAGCAGACCCGCGCCATCACGTGGACCGGCAGGCCCACATAACCGGTGTCGGTCACCGCAGGGCTCCCACTGTGGAGCCCGATCCTCACCCTGACCCTTCGACCACCCGGCCACGTGGTGTCGCCCATCTGCCTCTGAATCCCGATCGCCGTCTCGACGGCGTCCGCAGCTTGACCGAAGACGGCAAAGAACTCGTCAGCCCTGGAGTCGACCTCATAACCGTCATGGGCATTGACGTTCTCCCGGATCAGGTCGCGCACTTCCTCGAGCAGGGCCGGGTAATCGTCGCCCAGGCCATGCACCAGGCCGGTCGAATCTTCGATGTCGGTCATCATCAGCGTCACCAACCCGGACGGCAGGTTAGATGGGCCGTCACCCCGGGCTTCGCGTAGCCGGCGTGTCACGAACCCGACCGGGGCGATCCCGTATTGGCTGGCCGCCTTCAGCAGTTTGCGGAAGGTCCTCTCCCGAGCCTCGTCACTTTCGTACTTGACCTGATTGAAACGGGAGAGGGCGTTTCGGACATGGGCCTCGTCGTTGATCGGCAGCCTTCTGTTGCCATTGGAGTCGACGTAGGCGAAGGCGCTGTCGG
>CAZRID010000390.1:0-2993 GCA_964600055.1 uncultured Acidimicrobiaceae bacterium | reverse complement strand
CGGCGATCCAGAAACGACGGAGACCTGAGATGCCCATCACGATGGCGAACACCGACAGAGCAACCGTGATCGGGACGCTGAACGCATCGAGCAACCCGATAAACGGCGCCAGGAACGGGATTAGCAGATAGGTGATCATGCATCGGATGCCCGAGATCACAATGGCGGTCGTCGTAGACCGGCGGGCACCGAATATTGCGTTCTTGTCGACCACGTCGCCGACACGCAACAGCCTGCTCATGAACCGGTCGGGGGCTGTGCGCTGCGGGCGAAGCTGCTGGGTGGCGTTAATCGCGACCCCCAGGCGAGCTGAGGCGAGCGGTCGCGCGTGAAATGGCCGATTCGGACCGCGCGGCGAGCACTGTCTCCGCCGCAGTCCGGCCCGAGTCGACGCATTCGTTGAGCCCGATCCCGTGGAAGGCGGCACCCGCAAGTGCCAACCCGGGATGTGTGGCAAGGGCCGACTCGGCCCTGACCACCCGGTCGCGGTGGCCGAGGGTGTACTGATGGAGGCCACCATCCCAAGATCGGGCCCAGCTCCTGACCGGGTCGGCGGTGATGCCGACCAATGCATCGAGTTCGTGCCGCACGGCGCCCTCCAACTGGTCCTGTTCTGCCCGGGCCAGTTCCTGTCCTTTGGATCCCCCTACGAACGCCCGGAGTAGCACGAACCGGGAGTCCGGAACCCGACCATCCCACTTCTGGGAGAGATAGGACACCCCTATGATCCTCCTGCCTTCCACAGCAGGCACCACGAATCCGGAGCCCGACAGCGACGGGATGTGCTCCGTTCGATAGGCCAGAGTGACCGTGGATGTGGCGACCTGGTGTATGTCCGCCACAGCCACCGCCGCCTCAGGCGCGATCACCGATAGGAGCTGGGCCGTCGTCCGGGCCGGAGTGGCGAGCACCACGCCCTCTGCCTTCAGCTCGGACCGATTGTTCAGCGCCAGGCGATAGCCATCGTCGCCGCCTTCGAGAGCGGTGACGGTGGTGCTGGTTCTGATGTCGGCTCCGGCGATTGATCCCGCCAGTGCGTCGGTCAGCTGGCCCATCCCTCCCTCGAAGCTGGCGAAGTGACTCAACCCGTTCGTCGTCGGCCTGGATGCAGCCGCCCTCGCCCCCAGGATCAGACTTCGATGCTCACGCTCCATCTCGAGGAAGCGCGGAAAGCTGGCGAGCAAGCTCATCGTTGACGGCTCAGCAGCGTGAATACCTGCGATCAACGGTTCCGCTATCCGCTCCAGCACCTCGCGGCCGAGTCGCCGATCAACGAAGGACTCGAGGCTCTCGTCGGCCTTCTCTCCCCTGGGTATCACCAGGTCGGCCAAGACTCGGAGCTTTCCCCGGCACGACAGCAGAGACGAACCCAAAAGCGGGCCGAGACGGGACGGCACCATGAGCAGCAGACCCCCCGGCAGCGGGTGGAGCCGCCCTCGCCACCAGACATGAGACCCTCGGTACTCGGGACGGCTGGGGATCACGCTCTCCTCCAAGCCGAGCTCGCGGGCCAGATCCAGCACCGAGCGTTTGCCTGCGACGAAGCTGTCAGGGCCGGCTTCGATCAGGAATCCATCGTGATGGTCGGTCTGGACCTTCCCGCCGAGACGGGAGGTAGCCTCGATCAAGACCACGGCGAGACCTGACCTGTGGAGATGATGGGCCGCTGCGAGCCCGGAGATTCCGCCCCCGACCACCGCGACATCAAAGAACATCAGAGCCTCATCCACGGTCTGCCGTGGCCATGACGAGGTCAGCCAGCGCACCGATCAGCCCTGGGTGATCGTTGAGACACCGGCATCTGTGGAAGTCGAGCCCTATCGCCTCCGCCTGCGCCTTGTGCTCGATGTCGTTGTCGTACAGGGTCTCGACGTGGTCTGAGATGAAACCGATGGGGTCGACGAGCACGGAGGTAGCTCCTTCGGCCGCCAGCGCTTCCATGACCTCCTCGACAGAGGGCCCAAGCCAAGGTTCCCGGGCGGCGGCGCTCACGCTCTGATACGCCAGACGCCAACCGACCAGCCCGAGTCGATTGGCCACTGCGCCTGCTGTCTCCGTCAGTTGGTCGGCGTAGGGATCACCCTGGTCGATCATGCGCTCGGGGAGGCTGTGGGCGGCGAAGATCACCGGGGTGCCGGCCGGCGCCTGCTCCAGGGACCTGGCCAACATGTCGGCCAGCGCATCTAGGTAGCCGGGGGCAAGGTTCCAGTCGGGGCCGAAGGCGAGTCGCGGGCCCCTCCCGTCGAAGGCCTTCTCGACAGCTAACTCGTAAGCGTCGGTCGATACCTCGCATCGGTAGGGGGCGAGACTGATCACAACCAGGTCCTCGTGGCCGTCGGCGACGATCTGCGCCGCCGTCTCTTCGATGGTGGGACGGGCGTGCAGCATCCCGACATGAACCTCCGCCTGCAGCCCGCGCCGGGTCAGCTCCTCGGCAACGAGGACGGCTTGACGTCTGGTTGTGGTGGGCAGCGGGGATCCGCCACCGATCGCCTGATAGCGGCCCACGGCAGCAGGGATGACGTGTTGCGGAGGCACCCGGCCCAGGACACTCTCGACGAACGCCGGCACCTGGTCCAGGCTCTCCGGGCCACCGAAGCCGGCTAAGAGCACCGTTACGCGGCGGTTGTCACTCACCGAGCCACCGTTTTAGGTCGTCAGGGAGAAGACGGCGGCCCACATAGAAAGGACCGAAGTCGGCAAAGCGGGCGCTCACCTCGTCGAATCGCATTTCGTAGATCAGTTTCTTGAACTCGAGGGGCTGATCCGAAAAGAGGGTCACTCCCCACTCCCAATCGTCGAGCCCCATGGAACCGGTGACGATCTGGGTCACCCTTCCGGCGTACTGGCGGCCGGTGCGTCCGTGGGCCCGCATCAGATCGCCTCGCTCTGAAGCCGACAGGCTGTACCAATTGTCCGCCCCTTCCCGCTTCTTGCTCATCGGGTAGAAGCAGACGTAGCCATCGTGCGCGGGGATCTCCGGGTAGAGACGG
>CAZRID010000389.1:0-2995 GCA_964600055.1 uncultured Acidimicrobiaceae bacterium | reverse complement strand
TGTTCAGAGAGTCCTATTCCCTGGTGCTGGCCAACGTCGCAACCCGATGTCGCGACATCGACGTTGCCGAGGAGGCGGTCCAGGATGCCCTGGTCGAGGCGCTTCGGGTCTGGCCGGCCAAAGGCATTCCCGACAATCCACCGGGTTGGATCACGACTGTCGCCCGCCACCGCGCCATCGACCGAATCCGACGCCAGAGCACCCTGGCCCGAAAGAGCGAGATCCTCGCCGGTCTGGAGAAGGCCGAGCTCGAAGTAGCGGCAATGAGTAGCGCGACCATCGAGGACGATCGCCTCGGGATGTTGTTTGCTTGCTGTCATCCCTCCCTCTCGCTGGACAAGCAGGTCGCGCTGACGCTGAGGACGGTCGGCGGGCTGACCACTCCCGAGATCGCCCATGCCTTCCTGGTCACCGAGGCGACGATGGCGCAGCGCATCGTCCGGGCCAAGGCCAAGATCCGCGATGCCGGGATTCCGTTCAAGGTTACCGAAGGCACCGAGCTCGTCGATCGGCTCTGGGCGGTCCTGGCAGTGATCTATCTCATCTTCAACGAGGGTTACTTCGCCTCGAGCGGGGAACTCCTGGTCCGGTCCGATCTGGCCGATTCGGCGATCGGTCTCGGAGGGGTGATGACCGGGTTGTTGCCGGACGAGCCCGAGGTGCTCGGGCTACAGGCCCTCATGCTGCTCCATGACAGCCGGAGGGCGGCGCGAGTCGACACCGCCGGCGACGTCATCCTTCTCCGAGACCAGGACCGATCGCGCTGGCGCTCCGATGCCATAACCGAAGGTTTGGCGCTGGTGAAACGCGCCCGCGTGTCAGGCCGGGATGGGTTGTATCTGCTCCAAGCAGAGATTGCCGCCGAGCACGCCACTGCCAGCTCCTATGAGGGGACCGATTGGGAGAGGGTCGTCGAGCTCTACGACCGCTTGCTGACGCTGCATCCCAACCCCGTGGTTCGTCTCAACCGGGCCGTCGCGGTGTTCGAGGGCTCGGGTGCCGAAGCGGGACTTGCGGCTCTGAGCGATTTGCCGGGTGAGCTCGTCGGATACCACGCCTTCCATCTCGCACGTAGCGAGATGTTGCTTCGTGTCGGCGATGAGTCAGGGGCCCGCTCGGAATTGGAGGCGGCCCTGGCCCTCACCACCAACGAGGCAGAGCGCCGATTCCTTGAGGCAAGGCTGGCCTGATAGGTCAGCCGAATCTCTTCAGCCCGGTTTCGATGTCGCCGGTAGTGTCCACCGAGAACCAGCTACGCCCGTCCTCACCCCATCCGCCCCACATATCGGGAGTGACCGGCAGGAACGAAACCCTATCGAGAAGGGTCTGGATCGAGCCTCCGCTCTCCGCTTCCTCCAGGGCCAGGGCAGCAATGCCCTTCGGATAGATGGCACAGGTGACCTGGCGGACTCCGTCGTGATCAACCGGCACCACGGGAAGTTTCGACTCGATTGCCGCGAGGTGGAACAGGGTGTCGGAGCTGACGAAGGCGTTGTCCACGGCGACCACGAGGGACCGATCCTCGGTCATCCTTTCGAGCGCGGTGGCCACACCGGCAAGAGGCCCGGTGACAGCAGGTGCGCGGTCGGGCCAGGACTCATAGCCCTCCCGTTCCCCGCCGAGGACGACCACCTTTGACGTCACCTGACCGACAGCGCCCGCCACCCGACTGAGAAGGGAAGCCCCCGAGATCTCGATGGCGGCCTTGTCGGTCCCCATCCTGGAGCTCTGTCCACCGGCCAGAACCGCACCCAGAAGACTCATCCTTGATTGCCGGCCGACTTTGTCCGAGACCAACCCTCAGTCTTAACGGGTCTCCATTTTGCGCGGGTTGCGCAGTCTCGGACAAACAGACGCCGGTCGGCCGGAGCTGCCGCTCTCGCGAGGGGACAGACCGAGCCTGACCCTGAAAGTTGCATTCAATCTCCCAACACGATGCCGAGACTTCGGGCGGAGTCGACCCATGGATGGTCGAGTGGCACGAATTTGGTGATCCCGGCGATCTCCTTGAGCGGGACCGGCTCGGTCGACTGACCGCGCGCCGCCACCAACACACTGTGGACACCCTCGGCGATGTAGGAGGCGGCTGCCGTTCCCAGCCTGGTGGCGAGAAGCCGGTCGGCTGGCGACGGCGTGCCACCACGTTGCACATGACCGAGGATCGTCACCCTGGACTCCAAGCCCGTTGCCTGTTCGAGGGCGAGCGCAAGCTTCTCGGTTCGCGCCGACTTCTCGAGGGCAGCCACCTGCTGCTTGAGCTCCCTCCTGTTCTCGCCCTCCGCCGATTCCAGGTCGGCGAGGATCGCGTTGCGGGCCAGGGTGTCCTCCTTCGAGTACGCCCCCTCGGCCACGGCCACGATTGAGAAGGCGCTGCCCGCGGCCTTACGAGTCTGAATGGAGGAGGCGACGGCCTCGATGTCGTAGGGGATCTCCGGGATGAGTATCACGTCGGCGCCGCCGGCGAGACCGGCTCCAAGCGCCAGCCAGCCGACCTCGTGTCCCATGACCTCGGCGAGGATGATTCGATGATGGGAGTGGGCCGTCGAGTGCAGCCGGTCGATGGCTTCGGTTGCGATGCCCATCGCGGTGTCGAAACCGAAGGTGACGTCGGTCCCGGTGACGTCGTTGTCGATCGTCTTGGGCAATGCAAGAACCTTGATCCCGACATCTTCGAGCTTGAGAGCATTTCGCATGGTGCCGTCGCCACCGAGCACAACCAAAGCCTCGAGATCGTGCTGGTCCACGACGTCACGCATCAGCGAGCGCATGTCCATCCTCTTGCCGTCACCCATCTCCATCTTGTCGACCTTGGCCCGGCTGGTGCCGAGGACGGTCCCACCCTTGGTAAGGATGCCGGAGAGCGAGTCGGAGTCGAACCGGACGAATCGGTTCTGCATCAGCCCCAGGAACCCGTCCTTGAAGCCGATCACGTGCATGCCGTAGGCGCGTTGCGCTGCCTTGCCCACGGCCCGGATGGCGGCGTTCAACCCGGGGC
>CAZRID010000388.1:0-3005 GCA_964600055.1 uncultured Acidimicrobiaceae bacterium | reverse complement strand
CAAGATTTCTTCAAACGATCGCGTCAGGCGAGGTCAGGGACCTGAACAGTTACAGATGACCAAGGTTTCAGTGCACTCCTAGTCGGGGCGCTGCTGGCGGTTCTGGGTGCCGAGTCGGACAACATGCCCGACTCCCGCAATAGCACCGCTCTTCGCCAGCTCACCGACCTCGGCCACGAACCCGCACCGTCACGTTGGTCCTGGGCCACCGCCCGGTACGAACCCGGTGGTCGCGTCCGGCTCCCGGCTGTCGCCCTCGCCGCCGTCGGGTTCTTGGGCGGCGATTGCCTCGACGTGTGGGGCGTCTGCAACCGGGTGGCGCTCGTCGTGCGACCTGATGGCCCGGGCGCCCGCTGGTCATCGACGTTCAAGGGCGGCTGCCGCTGCCCGCGTGGCTGCGGCGAGGCACGGACCGTTCGCTGCTCATCGGCACCGACCCGTTGACGTCGATGATCCTCATCGCGCCGACCGGCGTGCTCGACGGGTTCGGCCCGCTCCTCACCGGCAGCGCAGGGTGAGCGACGTACAGCTCCGTGCCAGGCTCCTCCTGGCGGAGGCTCACGCCATGGGCATCGACCTGGCCGACCTGATCGCAGCCGACACCACGAGCGCGGCCCGGATCCCGACCATCGCCGACTACATCGAGACCATCGGCCTGACGTTCACCGCAGCGACCGCCACCACCTACCGGCCCTACTGGCGACTCGCCGTCGACCGACTCGGCGATCACCGCCTCGTCGAGGTCACCATCGAGGACCTGACCCTGGTGGTGGCCGACGCCGAGGCGAGAGCCCGGCGCCTCCGACCGGGCAGCACCGGCCGGTCATCAGGGTGCACGCGGCGATGAGTCTGTCGCCGGCATCCGGCTGGAAGGGATGCGTTGCACTTATTGCACTTGGTGGTAGTCTGCGCGACATGAGTGATGTGCTTGAGGTGCTACCCGGAACAGTGCGACCGGAGGTACTGGCAGGGTTCGAACGCGTCCTGGAAGCACTTCCCGCACGCCAGAAGGGAAGCGCCCGTCTCGTTGGGCCCGACGGGACCGAGATCGATCTCCCTGAGGGAATCCACGATCTGTTGGTGTCGATCGTCGAGCACCTCAAGGCCGGCGACGGGGTGTCGGTGATCCCGATGCACGCCGAGCTCACCACCGTCGAGGCGGCCGATCTGTTGAACGTGAGCCGACCGTTCCTCATCAAGCAGCTCGCCGCCGGCGCGCTCGCTCATCACATGGTGGGCACCCACCGGCGGCTCCGGCTCGCCGACGTGCTCGCCTACCGCGACCGCATGGACCACAACGCCGCCGATGCACTGGACGCGATGACCGCCGAGGCCGAAGAGCTGGGCCTCTACGACGAGTAGGACCGGCACGAGCAGATGGCCGGCTTCGTCGTCGTCCTCGACGCCAACGTCCTCTACGGGATCGAGGTCACCGACCTCCTCGCCACCATGGCAACCCACCGGCTGTTCCGGCCCCACTGGTCACCTGAGATCCTCGGAGAGGTCACCCGCAACCTGGCCCTCCGACCAGACCTTGACCCGCAGGCCATCCAGCGCCGAATCGACCACCTCAACCGAGCACTTCCCGCCGCGCTCGTCGAGGTCCCCGAGACGTTGATCCACGCCATGCCCGTGAACGACAAGGACCGCCACGTCCTGGCGCTGGCTGTCCACGTGGCCGCGCCGACGATCGTCACCGAGAACCTTCGTGACTTCCCGGCCGACCTGCTCGAGCCCTTCGGAATCGAAGCGATCAGCACCGACGCGTTCGTGCTCGCCCAGGTCGACCTGCACCCGGCCGGTGTGCTCGCCTCCATCGACGGCATGGCCGCCCGACGCCGCCGCTCACCCAAGACCAGGGACGAGATCATCGACTCCATCGAGCGGCGCCTCCCGATGGCCATCGAGGCACTTCGTCGCTCCGTGTGACCGAGCTCTCCTTGCCTTACGAGGCGCTCCTACCGGGGGCGCAGTTGCGACCGTGTCGAAGGCGTTGGGTCGGCCGAGGCGATAGGCGATCTCGTCGGCGCGCCGCTCAGCCGATCGACATTCGGTCGGGCGTCCGCCTCTGACAAGGTCCGACAGCATGGCCCAACGGAGTTGACCAACTCCGCCGAGCCGAGCGCTACATGTCAGCCTCCTTGGATGTGGCGGATGACGGGCTCGAACTCCTTCGTCGGCGAGAAGTCGACGTAGGAGCAGTCGTCGAGGGCGGAAGGCGCGTGGCCCGGTGCCCAGTAGAAAGCCTGGCCGGCTTCGTAGGTCGTGTCGCCGTCAGCGGTGCGCATGAGCAGCCGGCCTTCGAGCATGTATCCCCAGTGCGGGCACTGGCAGAGGTCGCCGGGGAGCCCGACGAGGGCGGGACCCAGGTCGGTGCCCTTGGCTAGGCGGATGAACGAGACCGTCATGTCACCGACCTCGGTGAGACGCACCTCGACGTTGTCGTCCTTGATCTTGACCGGCACGTCGCCGGCGGTCAGAGCGATCATGGCTTAGCTCCCTTCATCTGAAATCGGTCGGACGACCGATTTCAAATGGTTGTACGTCTAAATAGCCTTGACTGTCAAGCCCCCATGGGTCAAAGTACGGCCGGTCGGTCGACCGAAATGCGAGGAGCTCGAGGTGACCGTGGACGAGGTGATGCACAATCCGAGGTCGGAGGCGACTCGCGCCGCCATCCTCGAGGCGGCGCGGGAGCGGCTCTTGGGTGACGGGTACTCAAGACTCTCGACTCGCAGGGTGGCCGCGTCCGCTGGCGTGCCCCTCAGCCAGCTGCACTACCACTTCGGCTCGAAACAGAAGCTGATCCTGGAGCTGCTCGAGGAGGAGAACCGGCGTCGTCTGGCACGACAGACGCAGATGTACGCGCAAGACGCGCCCCTGTGGGTGCGCTACGAGCAGGCCTGCGACTTCCTGGAGGACGACCTGGACTCCGGGTACGTCGGGGTGCTCCAGGAGATGATCGCGGTGGGCTGGTCGAATCCGGCGGTCGGCGCCAAGGTCCG
>CAZRID010000387.1:0-3011 GCA_964600055.1 uncultured Acidimicrobiaceae bacterium | reverse complement strand
CTCGCGGATCGCGTCCTGCTGGACCATGATCGTCGCCTCCTTCCTCAACAGATAGGAGGTCCCGATGGTGGCCATCGCCACATCGAAGAAGGCGTCCATCCCCAACACAGAACTGGTGAGGTCGTCACCGCTGGATCCGTAGGCCTCCACCAAGTGTGGAAGAATTACGACCCGGACCACGCTGATCGCCTTGTACCAGGACACAAAGGAGATGCCCATCTCCCCATACATCTCGCCCTGCGACACCAACTCCTCGGCGTACTCCTCCCACGAACCGGTGTCTATGGCCCGGGCTAACCTGAGCCTCGACGCTTCCTGTCGGACAGCTGATTCCTCTTCGCTGATCAGATTGTCGAATGATGCGAACTCGGGAAGGGCCAGAAGCTCTTTGGCTGCTCTCGCCGAGACTTCGTCATAGCGCTCCTCGTATGCCTTCCAGAAGAGGCGCAGGTTCTCTTCAGGGATCGCCGCGAACGCGCTCACCGCCGCAGTGCTTTGGCTAGTCGACATATCCTCGTTCGCTCCTGATAGCTGCCTTCTCCAAAGAATCGGCAGCGAGCAGACAAGCCTTGAGCTAGTCAGCCCCTCCCGACTCCCAAGAACGACCCCATGATGGTTTGTCCGCCAGGTCCCACCGACACGGAATCCTGGGGGCGGCAGCGCAAACTGAGAAACGGGACGTGTTGGGAGGAGTGACCTCATCAGGTCTGCCTGGTGAGTGACCTGCCCGAAACAGACAAGGGGGCCGGGAGTCACATCCGCACTGCGGGTCAATGCCCCGCCATGCCCTCTAAGAAGGTTGAGGGCTCGAATCTTCCTTGGCGCGCCGGTTGCCAGCCATCCTGGTCAGTGCTCCAAGATTGGGGGCCCAGCCGACACCGAAAACCTTGCCGGAAAGGATCGGACCCTCGGGGTTCCAATATGTGCTCCGCACTCGTCCGACCGTCGGCATACGGAAGTCGTATGGCACGAAGTCGGCGACCTTCCCGTGCCACGTTCTCTCATCTGAGGGCTTCCGAAGCTCTTGGACAATCGCGATGACCCCAATGATCGCAAGAGCGAGTCTCCAGAGGTCCCTGATAGTGGACATCCTCTTTTCGTCGTCCATCGCCCAGAACGCTACCCGCACCCACGGCCACACCTCACTGCCGGTGACACCCACAACCCGCTAACACACAGCTGGCGGCCCGTCGCCTTAGGTCGAGACCACAATGCTGAAGACCGTCGAAGAAACGATCGAGGCACTCGCGACCGCGAAGGGTTTGGGGCTCCAAGAGGCCAGGAGAATCGCGAGCGACCAGGGTTCGAGCGATTCCCTTTAGAAACGGGACCGATTGTTGGCGCGGGGACCAGTTGTTCCTCCCCGCCACCGGGTCATCTCAAACGAATCCGTCAGGAGAGGAAAGGCAGCGGGGGACCTCGCGTGCCCCTGTTCAGGATCTGACAATCAAGCTGACACCGTTAGTTCTGGTCATCGAAACGGAGGCGCTCACGGAGCCAAGCTGCCGTCGATGCCTCATCCACCTCGTGAGAAGCGATCGCCAACATGGCCTTCTCAGCCTGGTCGACATCGGGTGGATCTGGAGCCCAAACGCCTTCATTGAGTTCGGCGAACATGATTAGCGCCGCCCAAGCTGACCGTTTGTTTCCGTCGATGAGCGGATGGTTCCAGCTCAATCTGCAAACCAGCACCGCCGCCTTGTCGAAGATGTCCGGGTAGAACTCCTCTTCACCAAACCCAGCCTGTGGAGCGTGCAACGCTGAATCGGCGAGATCGGATCTGGACGATTTAGCCAAAACTTTGGCGTCAACGCCGGTGACTTGTTCCGCCAGCCAGAAGTACTCACCAAGGGTGAGGTAACGGATCACCGGGCAAGACGTTCGAGCAACTCCCGATCTCGCTCGAGAAGCCGCTTCGCGCGACTGGTGAACTCTTCGTCCTGTCGGACCCGTTCGATCTCATGATGGAGAGCGTCGATGATCAGCGCGTTGACGCTCGTGCCCGTGACACGAGCGATGGCCTCTGCGTCATGCGCGAGATCTTCTGGTAGGCGAACTGTCGTCTGCTTGCTCATGCTATCATGATAGCGTGATGTCACGATACCGCAAGGAAGCTCACTCCGGCATCGGCGGCGCCCATTTGGAAGGAGAGGACTGTTCAGCCCTCCACGGCTGAAAGGATGGCCGCGACAGGCTCAGCGGGCCTGCTGAATTGTGGCCAGGTAGCTACGTTTCGAGATCCACCAGCCTCCCAAGGCTCGACCGTCATCTTTCCTCACCGTGAGCTAGGATCGCGGCTCGTCTACCAGCGAACCTCTAGCCCGGCAAAGTATGGCCCGGAGAAGCGGGCAGGTCGCTGGCCTCCGATGGGGCGATCCGCCGTAACGACCTCGTAATGGTCCCCGTGCGATCATGCCGGGTATTGAAGCCAAAGGGAGAACTGTTCGTGACTCGACGTGGTGCAATTTCTAAGGTTCTTCGGGTGGGCGGGGCCGCGATCGTGCTCCTCATCGGCTCATGTGCTTCGGGTTCGAGCGAGGCGATTACGGTGTGGGTCGACTACGACCACGACGAGTTCGCCACCCAGTTCAACCTCTACTTCCCAGACAGCATTCAGGTACATGCGGGCGATACGGTCATCTTCAGGCAGGACTGGACAGGGGAGGCCCACACCGTCACCTTCGGAACCAGGGTGAACGAGGCGTTGTCGATCACCAAGCCTCTGTTTGAAGAGTGGGGCGACGTGCCCGAAGATCAGATCCCCCCGGAGGTGCTCGAAGCCTACTTCTCCGCCGAATGCTCACTGCCCGTGTTATACGGATGCGAGGAAGAACCAACCGAGGAAGAGACCACCAGCGAGGAGCCAACCGAGGAAGAGAACGTCGGGATGGACCAGACCATCGCCCAGCCCTGTCTGATCGAGCAGGGGCCGGTGCCTGAAGATGGGGCGCCTTGCCCCACCCAGGAGCTCGGCGCCTTCGATGGAACCGAGGCCTACTACAACAGTGGGT
>CAZRID010000386.1:0-3016 GCA_964600055.1 uncultured Acidimicrobiaceae bacterium | reverse complement strand
CCGACTTCGGGTTGATCCGATCCTTCACTTTCAACAATCTGCTCTTTGGTCGTGAGGGCTCCTATTCGTTCGTCATCTCGGTCGACGACGAGCCGGTGTCGAGACTTCGCTTTTCGGTGCGGGCCCGCCCCGACGAGCCGCCACCCGGTCTCTGAGTATCTCTTGCGCGCGCAGCGCACCCAGAAATCGCGGTCAGCGCGGATTTGCATAGCGCAAGATGCCACGTAGCGTGACCGGCCACAGGGACTCCAGGAAAGTCCCTTTTCTGTTCCCGACCTCATGGAGGCCGCTAAATGTCGCTTCGAAGGAAGGCCTCGCGCCTTCTTGCCCTGGCCCTGTCAACCGTGATCGGTGCCGCAACTCTCGTCCCTGCTCTGCCGGCCGCTGCCGCGCCGGAGCCACCATTCGAGATTCGTTTCCCCCAGGAGACGCAGGTAACGGTGTTCTCTTCCAGCTTTGGAGCGGGTCGCTCAGGTGGGCGTCATCACACCGGCAACGACCTCATGGCACCGAAGATGACACAGGTCTACGCCGCCACAGACGGTGTCGTCACAGTCGTCGGGACATCGAACCTCGCCGGCAGGTACGTCGAGATCGACCACGGCGATGGGTGGAGCACGAGGTACATCCATCTCAACAACGACGATCCCGGCACCGACAACGGCAGCGCCGAGTGGGAACTCACTGTTGTCCCCGGTCTGGTGGTGGGGAGCTCGGTGGTGGCAGGTCAACACATTGCCTGGGTCGGTGATTCCGGCAACGCCGAATGGACCGGTTCACACACCCATTTCGAGATCGCCTACAACGGTGCGGAAATCGACCCGTACCCCATCCTCAAGGCTGCGTTCTTGCGGGACGAGGCGCGCTTCTTGGACGACGTCTGGCAGCTCAACCACCCGGTCCATTTCAGCCGCTTGTCCTGAGCCCCATCTTCAGGTGAGGGATCTGGCGTTGTCGAGCGTCACTACTTCCGCGACCAGATTGGGATGAGACGGCGAGACCCGGGTCGTTTCCTTGGCGCCGGTCGACGGGACATCACCGTCACAGATCCAGATGACCCTGGTCACACCTGACGCAGCAACCGCATTGGCCCAGCCCTGGAGGACCTTCTCCTCGGTCGAGGCAAATGACCTCTCCCGGTGGTCTCGGGCTGCCTCGGTGACAAGGACCGCCGTGAAGCAGTTCATCGAAGCTCCATGCACGTGGCTGTCATCGGAGACATCACCCAAGGCAACCTTGACCCCTGCCCGCCTCAGGTCGGTGGCCACGTGGATGTCGGTGACAAATGCCCTCACCTCGCGACCGGGCTCGACCATGCCCTCGACGATGGCCCGCCCTTCCCTGGTGTCGGCTCCCACCACTATTACCGGCATGCCGCGAACCTACCGATCGTCGTCGCGTATACCTTATGCAGCGCATTGACCTGGGAAGAGAGCCGCGCCTGGCACCTGATGCGTCCTTTGGTGTACTACCTGCGGGAGGATTTCATCCCGCCGCCGCTGGCCGTGGGCCGTGACGTCCTCGACTTCTCGGCCGGCCTCGGAGACCTTTCGCAGTACCTGGTGGATTGCGAGGCGCGCAGTGTGACCGCCACCCGGCCCGAGAACGACGTTCCAGGCACCACCGGGCCTGTCGAGTGGGTGGGGGGCGTGACGGCCAATCATCTGGCCGATCGGCTTCCGGGTTCCGCCTTCGACCTGGCCGCGGCCCGGATGGTATTCCAATTCCCGACCTGGGAAGGCGACCACGCCGACCCCGACACCATGGTGGAGCAGTTCGCCCGGGTACTTCGTCCTGGGGGGCGGTTGGTGGTCGCCTTCCACCAGTTCCGGGCCTTCGAGCCCGTCCCGGCCCAGGGCGCCTACCCGGATGCCGATCAATTGCTCGAAGACGCCACCGGGGAGCTCGCCCCGCTGGCAAGGTTGGTCCGATATCTGGGTCTCCCACCCCGGGAGGGGCCAATGGGGGAGACTGGATTCGGGCTCAAGATGCCGATGTTCGTCACCACTCTTCAGACGCACGGGTTCGACATCGAGACCGCCGATGACCCCGAGCCCTTCACAATGCCCCTCGATCTCGGCGACTGGAATGACGAGGAGATCACCGCTCTCGGGCATCGTGTGATGGAACTGAAGCGTCGGTATCTGTCCAATCCCGATCAGAGCCCATACGACAGACCTGGCACCGTGCGCACGATGCTCGCCGAGTTGAGCGAGATGTTCGAGTTCGTAGCCTGGCCCATCGCGCGTCTTGTGGCACGCCTCAAAGACTGACCTTCTTGCCAGGTCGCTGTTTCAGGTACAATCCCACTACGTGGATAGTGGAAATTCTGAGAACCCTTATTCCGTTTAGTGAAGAGGCCAACGACATCGATTGCTTTGAGGTGATTACCCAGTGGCCACTGTTGACATAGATCTTGGTGCCTACCAGCTCGGCTGGCACGACGAAATCGAATACGCCTTCACGCCCCGCAAGGGCCTCGATGAGACCGTCATCCGCGAGATGTCGGCTATGAAGAAGGAACCCGAGTGGATGCTCGAGTTCAGGCTCAAGTCATACCAGCGCTTCCTTCGCAAGCCGATGCCGCAATGGGGCGGTGGCGGCGCGCTCAATACCATCGACTTCGACGACATCTACTACTACGTCAAGCCGGCAGGTGGGCAGCAGAAGGACTGGGACATGGTCCCCGAGTCGATCAAGGCCACCTACGAGAAGCTCGGCATCCCTCAGGCCGAGCGCAAGTACCTCGCCGGGGTCACCGCGCAGTATGAAAGCGAAGTTGTGTACCACCGCAACCGGGAGGACCTGGAGAAGCTGGGCGTCCTGTTCACCGACATGGACACCGCCCTCCGGGATTACCCCGAGATCGTCAAGGAGTACTTCGGGACGATCATCCCGCCCAACGACAACAAGTTTGCTGCCCTCAACTCGGCAGTGTGGTCCGGTGGGTCGTTCATCTACGTCCCGCCCGGGGTCCACGTCGATCAGCCGCTTCAGGCCTATTTCCGGATCAACT
>CAZRID010000385.1:0-3043 GCA_964600055.1 uncultured Acidimicrobiaceae bacterium | reverse complement strand
GAACGGCGACGGCCACATCCCAATTTGGCTCCGGAAAACGGGAATCCCACGATTCGACTCCGTTTTACGATCGCTTCTCCCCTCCCCTCGTCTCACCCGACGAACGAGTGACTCGCCCGATAGCCCGTGACATCATCTTCCACGGAGATGCCAAGGCCATTTCCGACGATCAGGTGGCCGACCGGTCCGTGGCCCTGATGATCACCTCGCCTCCGTACTTTGCAGGCAAGGAGTACGAAACCGATCTCGCCGCCGGCCATGTCCCTTCGTCGTACGTCGAGTACCTCGAGATGCTCCACGACGTCCTCGCCGTGTGTCTGCACAAGCTGGAGCCGGGTGGCCGGATGGCGGTCAATGTCGCCAACCTGGGACGCAAGCCATACCGGTCCCTATCCGCCGACATCATCTCCATCCTCCAGGATGACCTCGGCATGCTGATGCGTGGCGAGGTCATCTGGCAGAAGGCGAGAGGCGCCGGCGGCAGCTGCGCTTGGGGCTCTTTCCGCTCGCCGCAGAACCCGGTCCTTCGTGACGTGACCGAACGGGTGATCATCGCCTCGAAAGGGCGCTTCGACCGCGCTCTCAAGCGGATCCGACGTGAGGCCGAGGGGATGCCTCATGAGGCGACGATCGCCACCGAGGAGTTCCTCGAGGCGACCCTGGACGTGTGGGAGATCCCTTCGGAGAGCGCAAGGAAGATCGGCCACCCCGCCCCGTTTCCCGTTGCCCTCCCCCAGCGCCTGATCGAGCTCTACACCTACAAGGGCGACCTGGTGCTCGACCCCTTCATGGGATCGGGCTCGACCGCAGTGGCCGCGATCCGCTCCGGCCGGCACTACGTCGGCTTCGACACCGATGAGACCTATGTCGAGCTGGCCAAGAATCGTATCGCCGGGGAGGCCGATTGAGGATCCTGGCGGTATGCGCGGGCAACATCTGCCGGTCACCGGCGGCGGAAGCGGCCATCAGCGAGGCGGGAGCCGATGCCGGAGTCGAGGTGGAGGTCGATTCGGCCGGGACCGGTTCGTGGCATCTGGGTCAGGCGCCGCATGCCGAATCCGTGGCTGCGGGAGAACGCGCCGGGCTCGTCATCCAGGGTCGCGCCCGGAAGGTGACGGTCGCCGACTTCGACCGTTTCGACATCATCGTGGCGATGGACCGGGCCAACCTCAGGGACCTCGAAGCTCTCTCACCTTCGAAAGAGGCACTGGCCAAGGTCCGTCTCTTCAGGACCTACGATCCCGAGACGACGATCGACGAGGTGCCCGACCCGTGGGGTGGGTCGGCCGCCGGCTACGAGGAGACGATTCGGATCGTCAGGGCTGCCGCAAAGGGGCTGGTAGCCGAGATCGTGGAGCACAGCCGCTCCTGAGATGGGGAGGCGGAAGCTCCGGCGGACCGGCGTCTGTTTGCCCGAGACTGTGAAGGCGCCAGACCTTGAACCTGTGGGCAACTGAGGGTGGGTCTCGGGCGAAGTCCGCCGGCAAGAAATGGCGAGGCGGAAGCCCCGCCCGACCGGCGTCTGTTTGCCCGAGACTGTGAAGGCGCAAGACCTTGAACCTGTGGGCAACTGAGGGTGGGTCTCGGGCAAAGTCGGCCGGCATGAGTCAGTGCAGGATCTGGTAGCCCCACTCGAAGAAGTCGCGGGCAACCCTGGTCTGATCTTCGGCAGCCACCAACTCGGTGAAAGGAAGACTCGCCCCGTTGAAGTGACGGTCGTTCCAGTAGGGGTTGGACCGATCGATCTCGGACCAGGCAGACACATAGAGATACGGCTCGAGGTGGCCCTTGTCACCGGGTGATGCCCCGTAGCTGGCCCGCTGGCCTTTGTCCCCGTTTCCCATCTCCGTCGCCGGGTCGAAATGCTCCGGCCAGAGTTGGACTTCGGACACCTCGTCGTCGTCGGTGCCATGAGACCGAAACTCGTCGAGGACATTGGATCCGAACCGGTACCACTCCCCCAGTGCCAGCGCAGGACTCTCTCCGATCTTGAGCGGGCGGTCGGGGTCCATCGGGGGCAACGGATCCTTGAAGTCAGTGAACCAGTCGACCTCGTACTCGTTGCCGAAGAACTCGGCGGCGGCCCGGATTGTGGTGATCGTCTGGGTTGCGACGTTGCCCTCCTGCTCGTGGACCAGGAGGTTTCCCTCGACCCGGGCGACACGACCGTCGAACTCCGGTGTGCCGAAACCACCGGGGGTGGCCCTCAAGCCCATTCGCTCTTCGACCTTGTAGCGAGCCGGGGCCAACGCATAGAAGGCGATCTGATGCAGTTGGTCCCGGGTGAACTGGAAGTCGTCGGGCAAGGGACCGAGTCTCAAACTGGGCCTCCCTCATCCGCGGGCTTGCGCCAGAACGTCGCCAGCTGACCCGCCGCCACCAGCAGACCCGCTCCCACAATTGCCAGACCGACCCATCCGTCGAGATTGTCGGCGATGCCGAGGGCCTCGTCGACCGAATATCGACCGGGACCGGCGATGGCCAGGGCCAGGGCGATCACGGCGAGGGTCGTCACGTATTCGTAGCCCTCATCGGGCCGATGGAAGTTGAAGAACCCGACAAAACGATGTATCGACCAAAAGGCGACGAACATCGTGGCGACCAGGCCGGCGGCCGCCACCGAGGTGAGCAGCCCGGCGATGAATGCGACTCCGATCGCTATCTCATTGAGGGCGGAGATCCTGGCGTTCAGATTCTCGGAACGAAAGCCCTTGGAGGCGAACCACTTGGCGGTTCCCTCCAGCGTGCGGCCATGATTGACCCCATGGGCGATGATCACGAACCCTGCCCACAGCCTCAGCAGTAGAAGGGCCACGTCGATGCCGGTCATGTCTTCTCCTCGGGAAACCCAGTCTTTCACCGTTCTCTGTCGTCGTAGCGCCACATGTGGCGCCACATACCTCAGGTAAGTGGTGTCAACGCTATCTGTCCCTCGTCCGTCGTGCCCGCCAGGCGGCGAGAAGGGTGGCCAGGGTGGCGAGGCCGGCGGCGATAAGAACGAGGGGGGATCTGGTGGGGGGCGTTGTGGCGGGGATCGTTGTGC
>CAZRID010000384.1:0-3059 GCA_964600055.1 uncultured Acidimicrobiaceae bacterium | reverse complement strand
CCGAACGCCCCTGGATAGAAGAGGTTGAACCCGTGGGTGCGTGGAACCAGTTCAATGATCTCGACTTTGAGGATTTGGCCCGCTTTTGCACCGGTGATCTCGATCGGTCCTGTGAGGGTGTGGGGTCCCACGTCCGGGTATACCTCGGTGCGGAGACGCATGATGTCTTCCAGCGTGGTCTCAGGGACGATGACATTTCCCCAATGGGTGTTGGTCTCGATGTCGACCGTGTCACCGGATTCAATGTTCATCACGGGGGGTCGAGCCTGGTCGAAGACTCCTATCACCGTGGTGTCGTCTGTCGCATCCAACCGGTATTCAGCCACCCAACGCCTCCACTCGATATCGTATATTTGTAGAATGTATAGTCTCAGTGTGCTGCGGGTGTCAAACACCACGTGACTTGTCAATCCGCTGTCCGTAACGCGAGTGACGAGCCGTGGCGTCGTCACTAGGCCAGATGCTGCCGGGCAGGGCCGCGGCTCAGCCGAGTAGTCGCCCCACTGGGTGATCTAGCTCATGTCCAGGGCTGTCTCATCCCTGAGTCTGGATGCAGACTCTCCCTCCCGAATTCGACGATCGGATTGATGTTGAAGTCGAGCATTCCGGTATTACTGCTCCATTGAATGAAGCCGGCCAGCCCGGCAGTGTGAATCCCGTTGACTCACCTTCGCCCCAGGTTCCGTCAATTTGAGGGACTAAAGAGTCGCCCACCCCTTCGACGGTTTGCTTTTCAGTCGGAGGCCGCACCGGCGGTGAGGCTCGTTTCGGTAACGCCGAAGTAGACGAGAGGTAATGCATCTAGCGGAGAGACGAAAGCCGCCGTCCAGAGATCAAGCACGTCTGGGCGGTACGGAACCCGGAGAAGCTCCGGCCCTGGAGGGAGACATGAACACGTTCCTGTGGATCATCGCCGGCCTGCTCGCCGCAGCCTTCCTGGTCGGCGGCGGGTTGAAGGTGATCCTGCCGAAGGACAAGATCCGCGCCGCCAGCAGGATCCGTGAGATGGACGCCGCGGCGTGGACCGAGGACTTTAGGGCCGGCTCGATCAAGGCCATCGGCGTGCTGGAGGTCCTCGCCGCGATCGGCCTCATCCTCCCGCCGGTCCTCGGCATCGCGCCGGTCCTCGCGCCGCTAGCGGCCCTCGGCTTCGTCCTGTTGATGATCGGCGCCGCAATCACGCACATCCGCCGCAAAGAGGCGAGGGCGGTCGTCGGCAACCTCGTCTATCTCACCCTGGCCGACTCCGACGAACAGTTGGAGCCGGAGGAGGAGGCGGACGATGGGCCGAGTGAAGACGACTCCGATGAGAACGAGGACGAGGATCCCACAGAAGGTGTCGTGCACGGTTACGACCCCGGTCCACCACCGGCTGGCGACCAGTCAAATTCGCCCTAGTCAAGTCAGATCCCGTGCCCTCACGAGTTCTGCGTCACAAGTGGAGAGGTGTCTGAACGCTGAGTCGGCGACCATCGCCTCCCCGAACCCCTTCGACCCGGGCGACGTCGTTGACTGTCCCGATCTCGCTACTGAGGCGGGAGGCTCAGGCTTCGATACGTACTACCCCTCCTACGGCGACGTGGAAAGGTCACAGGGTCATCCGCTTTTGCTGCACTGGCTGTGGGCTTGACCAGACGCATGAAAGAAATGCGAACCCCCCACTCGCCTGGTCTGAAGTGATTCGACGAATTGGGGGTCCAATTTCGAGACTGCGCGGTGAGGTGGGGAGCCGCTGTTTGGTGTTGATGCCGGGCTGACGGTCAAGGCCCCTCGATACTCGGTGATGCAAGTCATCGAGCAAGGAAGGGCCCTGATGAGTCCAGATCGTATGTCCGTTCGTCTCCATCTGCGTCGCATCCGTGTGGTTGCGGTGCTGGTGGAATTTCGAGACTGCGCGGTGAGGTGGGGAGCCGCTGTTTGGTGTTGATGCCGGGCTGACGGTCAAGGCCCCTCGATACTCGGTGATGCAAGTCATCGAGCAAGGAAGGGCCCTGATGAGTCCAGATCGTATGTCCGTTCGTCTCCATCTGCGTCGCATCCGTGTGGTTGCGGTGCTGGTGGATCTGATCGAGAAGCTGGTGGTTGAGATCGCCGATGTCCGCCGGGTGGTCCGCTGCCCGCATTGTGGGTTCAAGACCACCACGGTGCACGACCGGCGCCGTTACCAGGTCCACGACCTCCCCACCCGGGGCCGGCCCACCACCCTGATGTGGGTGCGACGCCGGTTCTGCTGTGGGGAGTGCGGGGAACGGTTCTTCGAGGAACATCCCGAGATCATCCTGGGAGGACGGACCCATGTGACCCGGCGCCTGGCCCGCCAGCTGGTCAGTGACGTTTCGGCGATGTCGATCCGGGAGGTGTCTCGCCGCACTGGGCTGCCCTGCCATTACATCATGGGTCTGACCCGGTCGTGGTCGGATCGGGTAGCGGCCGATCGTCGTCGGCGCCGCTGCCGGGTCCTCCTCATCGACGAGACCAGCCTCCGTAGAGGCCACCGGTATGTGACGGTGCTGATCAACGGTGACACCGGCGAAACGCTCGGCATCGTCGAGCATCGCAGCTCCCAAGCCCTCGACACGTTCCTCCTGGCCCAGGGACATCGTTGGCTCAAAGGGGTTCGGGTGGTGGTCTCTGACGGGTCTGGCGCCTACCGCAGCTCGATCGTCAAACACCTCGGCCACACCACCCACGTCTTGGATCGTTTTCATGTGGCGAGATGGTTCTGTGCGGGGATGATCGAAGTTCGCCGACGGATACAACGCATCGGTGAACCCGGTTCGAGACCAGCCTTCGACCCCGAGATCTTCCGCTCCGTGGCCCGTCACCATCCCCTCGGCGTAGCCGAACTGCTCAGGAACCCACCGGCCCAGGCCTCGTCCAAATAGACGAGAGTCGGTGGTTCGTCGCCGACAAGATCGGGCTAACGGGAATAGCCACCACAACGTCGCCGGCCAATGGCCCGCCGACCGAGAACTCGACCGAGCCGGGAAGCGTCGACACCCTAAGCCTGGATCCACCGATCGGGTTCGGGCTGGGGGTGTCTGGGGGGCCGAGGGTGG
>CAZRID010000383.1:0-3081 GCA_964600055.1 uncultured Acidimicrobiaceae bacterium | reverse complement strand
GAGGCATGCTGACGCGTCTGTTAGCATGCCTTGTCTGCGTTATCTAGATCTAATCCGCATTCCTCAGGAGGCACCCCTTGGTTTCGCGCGTTGCTGAGCGCTTTTCGTTTGGAAAAATCCCCGAAGTACTACCTCTCCCCGACCTCCTGGCAGTCCAACATGAATCTTTTCAGTGGTTTCTCGACGAGGGCTTCCGTGAGATCTTCGAGGAGATAAGTCCCATCGAGGACTTCACTGGCTCGCTCGCGCTCGAGCTGACCGATCATCGCTTCGGCGAACCTCAAATGAGTCTCGAAGAGGCCAAGGAGCGCGACTCCAACTATGCGATGCCGCTGTTCGTCACCGCCCGGTTCATGAACCGGCAGACCGGTGAGATCAAGGAGCAGCAGGTCTTCCTCGGCGATTTCCCGATCATGACCGACAAGGGTGTCTTCATCATCAACGGCACCGAGCGGGTCATCGTGTCCCAACTCGTCCGCTCGCCTGGCATCTACTTCGACGTCACTGCGGACAAGACCTCGGACAAGGAGATCTACTCAGGAAAGATCATCCCGGGCCGAGGGGCGTGGCTCGAATTCGACACCGATAAGAAGGACACCATCGGCGTTCGTGTCGACCGCAAGCGGCGTCAGTACATCACAGCCTTCCTCAAGGCGCTCGGCATCGCCGAGACCGATGAGGAGATCCTCGCATTGTTCGACGGCGCCGAGTCCATCAAGAACACCATCGAGAAGGACACCGCTCACACCAAGGAAGAAGCGCTGCTCGATCTCTATCGCAAGCTGCGCCCTGGTGAGCCGACCACGGTCGAGTCCGCCCGCGGCCTGATTCAGACGTTGTTCCGCAATCCCAAGCGCTATGACCTGACCAGGGTCGGCCGCTACAAGATCAGCCAGAAATACCGCGAGGAGACACCGGCCGACTATCGGGCCGAGGGTCTCCAGCTACTGCGTGACGAGGACATCATCGATGCCATCAAATATCTGGTGGCGTTGCACGCGGGCGAAGTCACGATGGTCAATCACGCCGGCACCGAGGTCAACGTCGGCACCGACGACATCGACCATTTCGGCAACCGTCGGATTCGCACTGTTGGTGAGTTGGTCCAGAACCAGGTCCGGGTGGGCCTCACCCGGTTGGAGCGGGTCGTACGCGAGCGCATGACCACCCAGGACCCGGACGCGATCACACCACAGAGCCTGATCAATATCCGGCCTGTCACCGCCGCCATCAAGGAGTTCTTCGGGACATCCCAGCTCTCCCAGTTCATGGATCAGCCCAATCCGCTGGCGGGGCTGACCCATCGCCGTCGTCTTTCGGCGCTCGGCCCTGGTGGCCTGTCCCGTGAGCGTGCCGGCTTCGAGGTTCGAGACGTCCACTCGTCCCACTATGGGCGCATGTGCCCGATCGAGACCCCTGAAGGCCCCAACATCGGCCTGATCGGCTCGCTGGCCTCCTATGCCAGGGTCAACGAGTTCGGGTTCATCGAGACTCCGTATCGCAAGGTCGAGGCTGGCAAGGTCACCACCAAGGTCGAGTACCTGACCGCCACCGAGGAGGAGCGGTTCGTCATCGCTCAGGCCAACGCACCCCTCAAGCAGGACGGCGCCTTCCAGAACCCCAAGGTCCTGGTCCGGCGTGCCGGTGGCGGTGGTGACGTCGAGTACATCCCGTCCAAAGAAGTCGACTACATGGACGTGTCCCCGAAGCAGATCGTCTCGGTGTCGACATCTCTGATCCCGTTCCTGGAGCACGACGACGCCAACCGCGCCCTCATGGGCTCCAACATGCAGCGTCAGGCCGTGCCTCTGCTCACCGCGGATGCCCCGCTGGTCGGGACAGGTGTCGAGCAGCGCGCGGCTCAGGACTCGGGGGACATGGTCGTCTCCCCGGTCGTCGGAGAGGTGGTCGAGGTGACCGGCGACGAGATCGTCGTCAAGGAGAAGGACACCAACAAGAAGCACACCTTCCCCCTCGACAAGTTCAAGCGGTCCAACCAGGGCACCTGCATCAACCACAAGCCCCTGGTTCGCGAGGGTGACAAGGTCAAGGTTGGTGATGTCCTCGCCGACGGGCCCTCGACCGAGACCGGTGAGCTTGCCCTCGGCCGCAATCTGCTCGTGGCGTTCATGCCGTGGCAGGGTCATAACTTCGAGGATGCCATCATCATCTCCGAGCGTCTGGTCAAAGACGATGTGCTCACCTCGATCCACATCGAGGAGCACGAGCTCGATGCCCGCGACACCAAGCTCGGGGCCGAGGAGATCACACGGGACATCCCCAACGTCCCCGAAGAGGTCCTGGCGAATCTCGACGAGGAGGGGATCATCCGCGTCGGTGCCGAGGTAGGCCCCGGCGACTACCTTGTGGGCAAGGTCACACCCAAGGGTGAGACCGAGCTAACCCCTGAAGAGCGCTTGTTGAGGGCCATCTTCGGTGAGAAGGCCCGTGAGGTCCGGGACACCTCGCTCAAGGTCCCTCATGGCGAGACCGGCAAAGTCATCGCGGTCAAGGTCTTCAAGCGCGCCGAGGGCTACGACCTCCCGCCGGGGGTCAACGAGTTGGTGCGGATCTACGTCGCCCAGCAGAGAAAGATCTCCGAAGGTGACAAGCTGGCCGGCCGTCATGGGAACAAAGGTGTCATCTCCAAGGTCCTCCCCGAGGAGGAAATGCCGTTCCTCGGCGACGGGACGCCGGTCGACATCATTCTCTCTCCGCTCGGTGTGCCCTCCCGAATGAACCTGGGCCAGGTTCTCGAGACGCATCTCGGCTGGGCTGCCGCCCAGGGATGGGAGCCCTTTGCCGGTACGAGCCCGGCCATCGGTGGCGCCGCCCCTTGGACCAAGGTGGCCACACCGGTGTTCGACGGCGCCCGCGAGGAAGAGATCATGCAGGTGATCCAGAGCGCCCGGCCCAACCGTGACGGTGACCGTCTTGTCGGTGAGGACGGCAAGGCCACCCTCTACGATGGGCGCAACGGTGAGCCCTTCGACTCGAACGTGACAGTCGGGTACATCTACATGCTGAAGCTGGTCCACCTGGTGGACGAGAAGATCCACGCCCGGTCGACCGGCCCCTACA